>JAUVAN010000280.1 GCA_030591725.1 Deltaproteobacteria bacterium | reverse complement strand
GAAGACACGTCCACGGTGTCCATGAATGAGGCGCGCGCGTTTTTCGGCGCGTTGATGGAGAGCACTGAAAACGTGTCGACCTTCCCGGATGCGGGATCGCGTCTCTGGGTGATGGGCGGCATCGGAACCGATGGCACGCCCATAAGCTCCCTGGAGGAATCCGACATCTCCGCAGGCGGTGGAAACGACGCCTGGATCACCAACGGCAAAACCGTTCAGGAGGCAGCGGGCGTGATGCCGGTGATTACCAACAACAAGCTGTTCTGCCTGGGGGGCGCGGGAGATGCCGATGATACGACCTTTTCCAACATCACCGGCAACGGCCGCGATACCGAATTCGACGATCAGGGCGATCTTTCAGGCTCGATCAATTCAACCGCCAGTAGCCTTCTCGAGCCCAGGGCCCTCGGAATCGGACTCCAGGGCGCGGGCTTCATTTATTTCTTCGGAGGAACGTCTACCGGAGAGGACGCGGTTTCCACTTGTGAACGCACCTTTTGAGCGCACGTACTGTGTGCTAGGATTACATTCCAAATAAAGAAGGAGTCGTCGATGACAAAGCACGGCAGTATTCTATTGTTCACGGTTGTTGTTCTTCTGTTTCTGGGAGGCTGTGAGGGGCTTCGCCTTCACCTGGTAAACGCCAGCGTCCAGAAACCCAGCAATGTCGCTCTATATTTCACAATGGACACCGTCGAGGGCGAGCCCGTGCCGGGGGCGACGGCCGATCAGTTCCAGATATACGAAGACGGCAAGCTCATCTCGACATATGAGAGCAAGCAGACCATTCTCAATCCGGAGGTGGCCACGGTTCGATATACTCTCTTGCTGCTGGATATGAGCGGATCGGTCGTGGAGTCGGGGCAGGTACCGTTGGTTCAGGAAGCGGTGGTTGCGTTTCTCGACGGCGTCGGCGAACAGGAGAAGGTGGCTATTTACGCATTCGATGGGCGGGAGGAGATACAGCCCATCGCCAAGTTCAGCGCCAGGGAGCAACGGCTCGCGGGGAGCACTGATTCCCTCTCTTCCTGGAAGACCAAGGATCCGTCGACAAACCTGAACGGCGCCATAGTCGAGGCCGCCTCCGTCATACAGGAGGCCATGGACAAGTCTGACGAACCCCTGAGGTTTGCAAACCTGGTCGTCTTTACCGACGGGACGGATCGAGCTCACAGGGCCACTTCCGATCAAGCGCTGGACGCCGTGGAGGCTTCTAGTATCGGTATCTTTGTCATCGGGCTGGGAGGCGAAGTGGGCCAGGAGGAGATGCAACATCTGGGTCGTGACGGATTCGTTCACGTGGAAGACAAGGAGGCAGTCGTCGAAGCTTTCCACGGTGTCGCGGAGCGAATAAAGGGATTGGCGGCGCGATTCTACCTGCTTTCGTATTGCAGCCCTTCAAGAGCGGGGGTTCACGAACTGGAAGTGAAGGCGGTTCTCGGCGAGGAACACGGGTCGCTCGCATACGAGTTCGACGCGGAGGGTTTCAAACCCAAATGCGATCCGACCGCCCCGCCTGCCTTCGATGTTCCAGGGACCAAGAATCACAAGAAAAAAGCCAAGAAGAAAAAGAAAGGGAAGGGCGCCGTCAGCGTATCCGGTTCGGCCAAATCAGGCACTGGCGATCCACCTCCAGGCGAGGGTTATTAATACTCCGTCATCCAAGGTCCAAGATCTCGCCATAGCGCAAAGCGCGACGGCGGACTCGTCACAACCCAGGTTTTCGGATCAGTGTCTTCAGCGAGTCGATTGCGTGTTTGTGAGCCTTTTCGATCCTCAGCCCCAGCGTTCGGACGCTCTCCTTGTAGTCCACGGCCTTGTTCTGAGCTGCGACGAGTTTTGTGAGGATCTTCTCCACCGACTTCGATCGCCCCTTGATTGATGGAATAACCGCCAGGGTCGCGCGACAATCCAGGACATCGGCATCCTTTTCCGCTGCGAGTTTCCGGTCCTTTTCGCGTTGTTTTCTGAGCTGTACTTCCTTGACCAGAAAGTTACGCGCCGTCAACAACACGTCCCTTTGCTTTTTGGGAATGGACTTGATCCTGGACAACTCCCACAGCTTATCGATTTCTATCGGTACGTTTCTCATGACCCCTTCTTCGACGAGGATTTTCTTGACCTCCTCGACGCGTCCGGCAATCTCGAAGATGTACAGTTTTCGGTTATCCATATCCGTGTCCAGCACCGTCTTGGGAGAGACCACGCGACCGTTCTCGATGTGGCGCACGTCCAGGGCGATCTTCCTCGGTTGGCCGGCCTTGTTCTCCACGGTGTACTGGTAGGTAGTATGCTTCAGGTTGTGGGACCATAATTGTCCGCCCTTCCACTCTAGCATTTCGCGCACATGTTCCACTTCGACGTCGCGATCAAAGGTCACGTCGGGATCCTCACCGAAACACCACACGCTTATGTCACCCGGCTCGGTCCTCCAGAGATCAGTCTGTCCCCTGAATCTCCCCGAGATGTAGAAACTCGCCATGCCGTCTTGCAGTACGAGGCCCGTCCCGTTCACGACCCGAACACAGGTTGCGGGATTGCTCCCCGACTCCAGCAGGGTGAACGAGCCCCCATCGAGCTTCTTGCGAACTACCGGCACCAGGCTCGACGTCCCGGCGGGGATGCTTACCTTGTTCATGGCCTTGTAGGTGGAAATCTCTCCCTCCACCGCTGCTTCCATCTGTTCTTCAGCTGCGGGCTCCCCGACATCGAGGAGAGAGCTGGTGCGTTCGGAGGATGCTACCTGCCCACCATGACCCACCACGCCCCGGCCTCGCGCGCCAACCATTCCAGCTCCACTACCGCCGCCGCCTGTACCCGTGCCGTACATCCCCAGGCCGCCGTATCCGAAGCTCTCACCGATCAGGAGACCTTCGAAATCGTAGAGCAACGAGTCGGGAGTCCGCGCGCCCAGCTGGGGCATCATGCCCCCCTCCTCTTCGGGGAAGAGGGTCTCCCGTTCGGCGTACCTGGGCGACGCGACCGAGAAGACATACGACTTGGGCAGCCCGGATACCAGGGTCATCTCCACATCGTTCCAGTCTTCGCTGGTGTCGTTGTGAACCACCGCCCAGACCTCCAGGGTGACGTTGTCATCATCGGCGGTGACCTTGTAGACGGTCTTCCACAGCGGCATCTGGCGAATGTACGCCGCCGCAAGTTTTCCCTTCGAGCCGGCCGAAGTAGTCAACTCGATGACCGTTTCGGTGAAGCCGTTGGCCTTTCCGAGCGCAACGGCAAAGTCACTCATTGCCGTCGCTTCTCGCCCGGAGACGGGCGAGATGACGGAGATCTCATCCACCGGTACCCAGGACATGGCGCCGTCCCCTGTCACCATGACCAGGTTGCTCATGGGAGCCTCTTCAACCACGTCCCCGTTGATCTTCTCGACCCTTCTTGCTGGGCCATGCCCGGTTTCGTCCACGCAGGCGAGCACGGTTCCGGTGATCGACCTCTTGCCTTTTCGCTCGATCGTCACGTTCATCCCGACCAGCGCCTTCATGTATCCGGGAACACCGGCCGGCATCGTGAGCGCGTCCATGTCCGTGTCCGACGAGAGGGCATTCGCCATCCCGCTCGACGCAATCGCCTGTCCGAGGTTTCGGACCATCGGATAGTTCACGCCCTTGACGCGGACTGAGTCGTCCGTTGCCAGAACCAGACTTGCCAGGAGATCATCCAGGTGGGCGAGGGTGACGTCGATCTCCAACGTCTGAGCGCCGTGCACCACCGCCTGTTTTTCTATCTGAGCAAGGCCGCAATCGTACAGGGTAACGTTTGTCGTCTTGAACTTGGGGTTCTTTGGGGCCGCCGTCGCTGCTCCGGCCAGCAGAAATAATGCTGCCCAGAAAGCCAAAGGAAAAAGCAGTTTTTCTGTTCTCATGATACACGCCTCCCGATCGCCCTGGTTTTGAGGACACACTTCGCCGACGTTCTTTTTTCTGGAAAACCTTGTGAGTTTCCGCTTCGAAACCTGCCTCGACAGGCTCCTGATCAGTTGGACAAGCGTTTGGTCGGAATGTTCCAGGCCTATCTGTTGAGAAAAGAAACCGCTATCCCGAGGAAAGTCAGAGCCTGTCTGGATAGGTTCTTATGCGCCATTCCATCCGGCGATTCTCGCCCATAGCCACCATGCGGCATAGGCCTTTCTGTTGCAGGTCAGATGCTGAGCGGTGGATGTGTGAGCGCAGTTGTTTGTAAACCAGTCTCCGGGGTTCGCCGTCTGCCAGTTTTCATAAAAATGATTTCCGCTCTCCGTTCCGTCGTCATCGGCATCCGGATAATACACATCATCCATGCCATGAGTCTCGATGTCCCAGTAATCCAGCATCCATCTATTGTTCGCCAGGGCGTGGGCCTTGATCAAAGTATGTGCGTGATATGCGCTTTCATCGTCTGTACTTTCGCCGTCTCCGTTGGGGTGACCGGTCATGAACACAAATGTTACTTCGGGGTATTCACCTATCAAGTGCTCAAAATCATCAATGTACTTTTGATGATCGTGTCCTCCGGGATTGCACCAGGACCACATCACAACATTGATGTCTGAGTTTGCCGAAGCATCAAGAAACACAACCGTTTCGTTGTGCCACACGGTATATCCATTTGTCTCGACAACATCCTTTGCGCTCAGATCGTTGCCGCTGACGTAATCGTCAAAAATAGAAAGACGTCCGGCAACTACCGAACCATCTGTCGTGAAATCAAACAAAGATGCATCGTCGTAAGTGCTATCGTTTCTGAAATTCAGGAGTCCTGTCATTCCATCGACTACTCTGCTTCCGTGAGATGAGTGGAAATAGGCGATTCGCAGATCGGTTTTTGCCTGATTTATTGCCGACTCGGGAATTGTCCTGAGGTCGGATTCCCCGGCAACTGTGTGATCGGCAATAGTAGAATCGCCATCCGTGTCCGAATCGGTGTCAGAATCTGAGTCCGAGTCGGTGTCCGAGTCGGTGTCCGAATCAGAATCTGAGTCCGAATCCGAATCAGTGTCCGTATCTGTGTCGGTATCTCCATACCCCCCATCCGAGGGACTCTTTCCAGTACAGCTTGAAATCATGGCTGCGAACAACAGAATGAAAATTGCTTTTGGATAAATTATATTCATTGTGCGTCACCTTTCGTTCCCAAGAAGGAATAACGTAAAAAAAATTTTACTGATTGACGTAATGATAACATGAACAGTGACTTTACACGTCCGTGCGAGTTCGCGCGAGATCTATGATTAGAAAACCCGCCCGCTCCTGCTATAGTGCTCCACATGACAAAAGCTTCGCCATCTCTGACGGTGACCATCCTCATGTACAACGAAGAGGAGAACATTGGCGAAACCCTGCGCGAGACGCGAGCGTTCCTGATTGGCGCGATCGACGATTGGGAGATCCTCGTCGTCGATGACGGGAGCACCGATAATAGTGCACAGGTGGTGGGTGAGCACATTCGCAAGGACGGCCGAATACGCCTTCTTCGACATGAGACGAACCTCGGGATGGGCGCCGGCATCGCAACCGGAATAGGCGCCGCGACAAAAGAGTACTTCACGTTCAACGCCGCAGACGGACAGATCCCCGCTGCCGAGCTGGGCAAAATGATTCCCTGTCTTCCCGACGGGGATATTGTGTTGACAACCTACGAAGGTGGCCGTGAGTCTTTTCAACGAGGGGCGCTCAGCCGATCCTTCCGCCTGTTCCTCAGGGCGATAGCAGGCATACGGTTTCGCCTGGAGGGGCTCTACTTCTTCCCCACCGAGGCCGCCAGGGAGATCAGTCAGTCAATCGATGCGGCCACTTTCTTCTTCAGCTTCGAGTT
>JAUVAN010000300.1 GCA_030591725.1 Deltaproteobacteria bacterium | reverse complement strand
GCGATCGGCCAGTTCTCGGAGTCGATCGATCAGCCGTGCGCCGACCGTGGCGGCGTTCTCCGGCAGTCGCTCGCTGATCAGAATGTCGATGTTCCTGAGGCCGACCGCAGCACAGACCGGATGACCGCTGGCGGTTGAGCCGTGCTCAAACTGATTCCCTTCTCCAAGGAAGCGCTGGTAGATGGCTTCCGTGGCGAGTGTGGCTGCCAGTGGCAGATAGCCACTGCTAATTGCCTTTGCCAGGCAGAGGATGTCGGGAGCCGGTGTCCAGTCTTCACTGACGAACAGCTTACCCGTCCGGCCGAATCCCGTGGTCACTTCGTCGGCGATAAACAGGACACCGTGCTTGCGGCAGATCTCGCCGACCGTGCGGTAGTAGGCTTCTGGAGGAGCGATGATCCCGTACGCCCCCATGATCGGTTCGAGGATGAACGCGGCGACGGTCTGCGGTCCTTCGGTTCGGATCTTCTCGTCGAGTGCTTGCGCACATGCCAGCTCGCACTCCGGATATCCGCTCTTCCCGTAGGGACAGCGGTAGCAGTAGGGAGGCTCGATTTGGACGAACCCGGGGAGGAGAGGGCCGAACTTCTCCTCGTCACTCTTCAATCCGGATGTGCTGGTGGCTCCGTAGGAGACGCCATGGTAGCAATGCCTCAGCGAGATAATCTTGTATCTCCCGTGGTCAACTTCATCCGGGCTTTGCCGATGGTATTGTCGTGCCATCTTAAGCGCGGTCTCGACAGCTTCCGAGCCGTTCGTCCCCAGGTAAACATGCTGATAGTGCCCGTTCGTGATGTCTACCAGCTTGGCGGCCAATTCGATCGCCCGCGGGTGTGCCTGGCGGAAGCATGATGCGTAGGCCAACTCTCGCATCTGGGTTGCTGCGGCCTCCACGAGTTCTTCGCGACCGTGGCCGATCGCGACGTTCCACAGGGAGGAGAAGCCGTTGATGAACCGCTTGCCTCGCGCGTTGTAGACGTAGGGTCCCTCTCCGCGAACGATTGTCAACGGTCCGAAGTCCTTGGTCTTGAGAAACTCGTCCATCACGGTGAATGGATTCCAGAGGTGGTACGACTTCGCAGCCATGTTGCTGCCTCCTTGATCGCGAGATGGCTCTCGCGAATCTCTTCATCATAGGATGCCGCGATCCGTATGTAAAATGATCAAGCAATCTGTAGATTATACGGCGCAGCGTGAGATTCTTGTCGGATTAAGCACAAGAATACGCGGCTTCTGGAGCCTGGGGGACTAAATGTAGAATGCGTTCGTTAGCCGTCTCGTGGTAACGGGTGCCAGCTGCGGAAGCTTCCTGTCCCGCTGTGGAATGCCAAGGGTGGAGGCCGGCTTCGAAGCTTGGCGCCTCGCACTTGACAACGTTGCCCGGTTTCGTGTCAAATGACTTGTTAGTCCCTTGTCTGAGAGGGGCGTTCAACGTTCCTCCCAACGGCTCGGGAACCTCTAGGAGGTGATTCGCAATGAGAGCCAAGGGCCTTTCCACCGTTGGTCTTCTGATGGCTATGTTGCTGTTGTGGAGTTGTGCCTTGTTCCAGCCGCCGATCCTGACCATCGGATTGATGCCGACAGCCGGCGCTGTGAACGCGATCGTCGCTATTGCGGGAGCCGGGTTCGGTTCGACGCAGGGCACAAGCGTCGTTACGTTCGACGGAGTACAAGCACAGGTTTCGGCTTGGGGAGATACAGCTATCACGGCGCGAGTTCCAGTCCTTCCAACGCCGAACGGCCAGCGAGCCATCGTCGTCAATGTGGTCCGTGATGGCGCCGTCATCGGGACGGGACTGTTCGGCCTGCAGCGTGGCGTGCTCTTTGAGACCAACAGAGATGGAAATTCCGAGATCTACATGATGAATCCCGACGGCTCAAATCCCATCAACCTGACCAACCATCCGGCCCGCGACAACTCCGCGGCATGGTCTCCTGATGGCACAAGAATCGCGTTCGTGACGAACCGCGATGGCAACGCCGAGGTCTACACAATGAACGCTGACGGCTCGGGAGCGACAAACCTGTCACAGCATCCGGACTCCGATACCTTCCCGGTTTGGTCTCCAACAGGCACGCACATCGCGTTCCAAACGGATCGGGAGAGCACGGGTCCTATTATGAGTGCCGAGCCCAAGATAACGATCATTGGATTCAATATTGAGGTCTTCGTCATGAACGACGATGGAACGGGGCAGACGAACGTCTCCAATCATCTCGCATGGGACGCCTATCCATCCTGGTCGGAGGATGGCGATCGGATCGCCTTCGAGTCCGATCGGGACGAAGGCGGGCTCATACTCCTCGCTCTCACCATCGACGACCTCGGCCACGAGATTTATGCAGTGGACATAGATGGCGACAACCTCACAAATCTTTCCAGCAGCCCGGAGGACGACGGACGCCCGGTCTGGTCACCGACGGATCAGAAGATCGTGTTTGTCTCGTACCGCGACGGCAACGCCGAGATCTACACGATGAACGCCGACGGTACCGGCCAGATGCGGATGACCAACACCTCCGCGGCCAATTCCGCTCCATCGTGGTCTCCGGACGGTGAGTGGATCACGTTCCACAGCGATCGCGACGGGAACACGGAGATCTACAAGATGACCGAAGATGGGCTGTCGACGACGCGGCTGACGACGTCACCGGAATGGGACTGGGGGCCGTCTTGGTCGCCCGGCGGAGATGCTATCGTATTCCAGACTTCACGGGACGGGAACGCGGAGATCTATCGGATGTCACCGTCAGGCGCATCTCAGGAACGCCTGACCAACGATCCGGGCTGGGATCTTCATCCCGTCTGGGGAACCCCCACCTGGCTCCCGCCCGCCTAGGCGAGACGGGGAGACCGATGTGCACAGAGCGCAACTCGCAAGCGACTCAGCATCTCGAGTCTCCCTTGTGACCGTTGTTCGGGAATCCGAACCAGGGATAGGATGAGAAACGACTGCGATTCGTGTTCGAACAGAGGCCAGCCGACAAGCGGAAGTCGAGGTTCCAAAGCTCCGGGCCGGAAAGGCTGTTTGGGGCCTGGGGGACTATACCTGGAACGCACTTGCTCGTCATTGACTCGTAAGCCTGCTGTGCTGCAGTAACTCTGAATTGCTTGCGAAAGCAATCAGGTTCTGCTAATGGGTGCCGTATGGTCCGTTCTTGGACCCGTGTGCGGCAGTCGTTCTGCGTCGCGCCAGCAAGATCAAGCCAATCATCCGATTGACGCTATGCCTTGGCCGAGGGGCACAACGTAATCTCGTATGTCGAGAAGGTCTGTTGCGTCACTTCATTGCTCGATTCGAACTGATTCCAAGAACCTGGTAATCTCTCCATTCCATGATCGCCACACACTGGGGAGAGATTGCTGCGTTGGGCACGGCTGTTCTGTGGACGATGACGTATCTGCAGTTCACGGTGGCCGTACGCCGTATCGGAGCATCCTTGCTCAATCGAACGCGCCTGACAGTGGCGCTAGCATTTCTGGTTCTTGCGCATCTGATTATGCATGGCACCCCGTTCCCGCTTGATGCCGAGGCAGCGCGCTGGGGATGGCTAATCCTTAGCGGCGTCATTGGATTCGCTATCTCCGATGCTCTTCTCTTCCGCTCGCTGTTGCATCTCGGCGCACATCGGACATCGCTCTTAATGGCGCTGATCCCGGTGGCCAGTGCGCTGTTTGCTTGGGGAATGCTTGGCGAAGAGCTGACAGCTACTCAGGCTGTTGCGGCGCTCGTTACAGTCAGCGGGATTGCTTTGGTCATCAGCACGCGCTCGTCGGACCGAGAGGCTGCAAATACTAGTCGCCGAACCTCATTTGGCATTCTATGCGCGCTCGGTGCCGTGGTGGCGCAATCGTTGCGTTACATCCTGTCTAAGCAAGGGATGAGTGGAGGGTTCCCGATCTTGTCGACGAACGTGATGCAAATCCTTGCCGCTACGGTGGCGGTGTGGGTAGTGGCGGCGTTTCGCGGGACGATCCGTGGGAGCCTGGCGCCTCTGCGTGAGCGTACCGTGGTGCTGTCAACAATTGGCGGGGCATTCACTGGGCCATTTCTTGGGGTCAGTTTATCGCTTGTGGCGCTCTCCGCGGCCCCGGTTGGTATCGCATCGACGCTGATGGCCCTAACGCCTGTCTTTCTGCTGCTCCCTATCTCTCGTTTTGCCTTCAAGGAGCGGATTACGCTGCGAGCGACAATCGGAACCGCCCTCGCCGTGGGAGGTGTCGCGGTTCTATTTCTCGTTCGGGCTCCTTGAAAGCACTGACTGGAGTTGGCAGTGTAGCTCATCACCTGGAGTGAACCGGCTCAGCGTCAGGCGTCAGGTCTTCATCTATGGCGTTTCTCGGCTACTCGCATGGTGATCATGCTGATGGTTCTGTAGTAGAAGGCCTGCTGATCCGAATCGTTGAGCAAGATCCTCGCGTGCGTGTTGCGGCGATTTGTAGTGCGGTAAAGGGCACCTGCATATTCAATCCTGAGCAGCCTACCCATGCGAGTAGTCTTGAAAATTAGACACCAAGGAGTGAGACCTGACTGCCATGCTTCGGGCGCGTGTGTCGCTAATCGAACGCCCGCTCCCAGCGTTCTTTTGGATCGCCAAATTTCACGGCTGAAGGGTCGAAATCCTCTGCATCGAAGCTTCCTCCAACCCACTCAAGCATAGTCTTGTGCTCTGGATGGCGAGAGTCCGCAATGGCTTCAAGGAAATCCTCGTATCCTCCAATTCCACCGCAGTCCTCCGGCGGGCACTTCCGCTCTCCCGCCAAGCAGTTCGGGTAGGGCCTCCCCTTGTGTGCTGCCAGTCGAGCTTCCAGTTGTACCACGTGCATCCAACCATCTCCGAAGTCGTATTCATAGACTGCGACGGGAAACGCGTGATGCAGGTAGTCCTCAACGCCGATCTCCCAGCCAGGAAGCGTCTGCTGCCCGGTCTCGTATTCATCATCAGGAATCCCTATTTCTGCGAGCGTCCCTTGGCGAAGATCAGGAATCCGAAAGGCGTGTAGATGGTAGTCCAGCCATCCCATGGCATCCTGAATGGCGACGTGGAGATCCCAGAATGAGTAAGTGCTGGGAATCTGGATGCGGCGCCAGATTGGAGGAACAACTCCAACCAGGGAGATCCGGATCTGTAGAACGTCTTTTGTTGTCATCTTGCAGCTCCCCCTTGCGCTTTACTGTATGGCACCGCTCTCTTCGCTCCATCCTGTTCTTCTCGGAACAAGGATAGCGGAAACATCGGCTCGAATCGAATGATGGTGGCAACGCGCACATGTCCATTACTGGTGGCGGACATGAGACCGAGTACGCCATTCCACCAGGAACTCT
>JAUVAN010000209.1 GCA_030591725.1 Deltaproteobacteria bacterium | reverse complement strand
GAGAAACGCCGGTCGACAACCTTGAATCCTCTTTTTTCATCGTCTTTCTCACTCATGTGATCTCCATTTCTTTCTCATTTTACACAGGCAACCTCCTTGTGAAAACCCAGTCCGTCACTGTTGGTAGCACGTCAAGATGTACTGCCTTCGAAGCACATGAAATGTCCGGTTGATGATCAGTCCAATCCTCCCACCGAGTAGGTGTTCAGTTCCTCCATCTTGTTGCCGGATGAACTTTGCTCGGATATCTCTTTCACTTTCCCCACTCCCGAAGCGTAATAATAGGTTTTCATCTCGTAACTTAGTGGTGGCGAGCGTTCCCTGGTGATCGTGATGCAGTCGAAGGTTCCCGCCGGGACGATAACCTCCTCGTGGAGTTCGGTGATGGTGAATGTGTATTGAAAAAGCAAAGAGCCGGTCTCGTTTCCCCCCTCATCATAGGTGTACCTGGTGTATGATTCTTCCCAGGTTTCCCCCTTCGTGATCCGGGTTCGATCGAACCTGAGCGCACCGGGATCATAGTCCTGTGTTTTTGTGAGATTACCATCCGTATCGTAAACAGTCTGACTGACGCGAGTGACTTTATCGCCGTCATCCTCAAGGTAGTAGGTCCTCGATTTGGTCGAGGTTATGTCGGGAGTGTTGTCGATCACAAACACTGTCCGCTCACCCAACTCTCCGCCGAAGTCGATGGTCTCCGTGCCGTTCACCTCGTGGCGGAGGGTTTCGTGGGGAGCGCCGTCGGCATAGGTCTCGATGTACTCCCAATAATCTCCCACGCCCACGGGGTAGTAGTTTCCGGTGATGGCGTCCGGGTCGTTCTCGCCGCACCCGGCAAATACCAGCGCGCAAACTGTAATAGAGAGAGTTGCTGCTTTAAATGTGCTCATTCTGTGTTCCTTATTAAATATCGAGGCAGGCAAGTACAATGAGTGCCTCTGAGTCCTGGTAATTCGGATCGGTGTTGCGTCCCGATCGGGTTATCTCGACGTCGATCATCAGCCGGAAGTACTTGCCGAAGTAGGTGTTGATGCCCGGGGTGAAGACCATGATCTCATCGTTCACGATATTGGCATCGGGTTCGAGGAACTCGAACTTGAACGCCGGTTCCAGCGCAAAGCGCCAGTGAACAGGGAACACGAATCTGTACGATACCACCCCGAGCGCGTTTATGAACATGGGTGGATCGTCCGCCGTTACCACGGAGGAATAACGATATGCGAGGTGGTTGGCGCCCAGGAGACCCTCGGCGTAGAAATGGAAGTCGCCAGGCTTCAATCTCATATCCAGGCCGGTTGCCCAGCCTCGGGGAGGTTGGTTGTCGATGGTGTCGTCAAAGAACTTGACCGAGCCGTTCGCGCCGATGGTGAACTTCTTGACCGGCTTTATCTGCAGGCGGGCGACGATGTCCTTGGAGTTGCCCGGGTCCCCTATGTTGGGGCCGCTGCCGTTGTAAGCGCCAAGGAAGTAATCGAGCTTCACGGTCTTGATCAATCGGCCCGAGAGCTGCACTCCGAGATCCCGATCTCCGTAGCCGAGGTCCTCGATTATCAGATCGTTGCCGGGGCCTCGATTTATCAGGCGAAGCTTTCCGAGAGATCTCAGTTCGAGGCCGGAGAATGGTTTCTTGAACTGCCCCACGCGAAGCTGGATCTCATCGAGCGGGTAGATGTGAATATACGCGTCTTTCAGGATCGAGCCCCCGAGCACGAGGACCTCGGCGGCGTCGATCTGGATGACTCCGGTGAGCCAGTCCGTTGGGTGCCACAGGGCCTTGAAACGAGCTCGTTTGACCAGGAACTCGTTATGAAATTCGTCTTCGCCTACTCCCGGATCCGCCAGGTGGTCCATTTCCCAGCCCGCATGGATCCTGGCTTTGAACTCGAGTACTTCGTTGCCCGCCTCGTCTGCCTCCACGGTTTCATCCGAAGCTGTTGCGAACACAGGCGCCAGGAGCAGCGAGGCGATGAAGAAAGGGATCAAATAAAAACGATTCATCATGCTTTGTTCCTCACAGGTCTATTTCCTGTTGACCGAGAATCAGGGTGACCTTCTGGTTGTCGTTGTTCTTGCGAATCGCTTCGATCAGCACACGAGGGGAGACCTTCTTCTTGAGCACCACCGAGTAGGTGACCTGCTGGAGAACTCCGGCGCGCACGGTTTTTAGTGAAATGATCCGATATTCATCAAGGTACTTGTGGAACGGTTCGTCCAGCGCTTCTTCGTGATCTCTGTCGACGGGAAGCTGGACGCGCAGGATGCGCTCGCGTACGACCTTTGCGAACATGTTTAGCTTGTAGAGCACCACTGCAACGGCACAGAGCGCAGCGGATGAGAGGATAGCGAGCATGTAGAACCGCGTGCCCACCGCCATCCCAATTGCCATCGCCATGAAGATGAACCCGATGTCCCGGGTTTCCTTCATTGCGTTGCGGAAACGGACGATGGAGAGCGCGCCCACGAGGGCAAAGGCACGGGCGATGTTGGAGCCGATGATCAGCATGATGACCGCTATGACGCAACCCATGATCACCAGGGTGTGCACATAGGACTGGGAGTAGGACACACCCCTGTGAGTGTAGCGGTAGACGTAGCCCACGCACACCGAGAGGGCGAAGCTCAGGAACAATACGATTCCGACGTCCATGAGCGTGAACACTCCCGTCAGGTCCCCGAACTTATCCAGATCTTTCATCAGTTCATCCATTTTTACTTACCTCCATGCCGATAGCGGGCGCGATGGCGAGCATCATCACGTGGTGTTCGCTCGCATGGGCGATTCCGGCGCAGTATTTACTTACTCTTCGAAGCTGGCAGTTGTGGCGGGAGATAAGCGAGGTCACCCAGTCGGGGACCGCATTGTTGGCCTTTATCTCCATGATGCACCAGTCAGGCGGAATTATAAGGTGGTTCTCGGCGTCCTGATTCACGGTGAGTCCGTGAACCCGGTAGCGCACATCCGTGTCGAACGTGATCCGAAGACCCGCGTTATGGAGGCCGCCCAGAAAGGCCTTTCTGTCGTAGGCGGTGATGCAGGTCGGCTCCAGGTTCATGGCGGTTGCCATGTACTGCACCTCCGAAGCGACCTGGAGATCCTCGGCGGATAGATCGTCGCGAACAACCGCGTGCAGGCAGAGTTTTTCGGCCTCGTCGAGGGGGAGCTTCAGCCGTCGTTTCTGCACGGTTCGGTTGATGCGCTGCTTGATCTCCACCATGCCGTGGCTTGTCGTCTCGATGGGGTCCTTCGGATAAATACGTATGCGCAGTTTGCGGCGGAACTTGATCCCCTCGATCTTGGCCCAGAAGAAGTCCAGATCAGGGCTGTCGTAGTACAGGCTGACGAGCGGATAACCGGTCAGACCCCCGTATGGATCCGGCTCCGTGAATTCCGCGATATCCTCGATGATCCGCTTGGAAAGGTCCACGGGGATGAGGTACTTCAGCTCATACCTGTTGAAGCGGCGGATCATCTCTTCTCCTCGAAGGTCATCTTGATTCCCAGCACGGACGGATCCGCCTCGAAATCACTGCCCTTCAGGATTACTTCGATAATCTCGGGGGCATCCGGCGGCTTCGGCAATTCGATCTCGAATCGGCCGTGTTTTTTTACCTCGAGTTTCTCTTTCCATCCGTCACCCTTCACGACAATCGAAAACGGTATCAGATCCTGCGGAGTTTGAACGTCCATTGAGATGGATTTGAAATGTCCGGATTGACTGGTTCGCAACAGGGTGACGCATGGGGTGGCGATCCAGCCGTCGAGATGTGCGCTTTCGATACCTATCTCGGCGCCGTCCAGAAGGACTCTTGCCAGGGACTCGTGGCGAACGATGGCGCTCGAAAGGATCTCCTTGTCTTCCGGTGAGAGCCTGTCCAGCTCTCCTGTTCTCAGCAAGTGGTGCAGGGTCCAGATCCGATCAAGGTCGGGGGTGGAAAGCCCCCAGAGGAAGAAGCTGACAACAAGGCAGTAGGTCAGGCAGACGGCGATAAAACCGACGCTGGGGTGTTTTGGGAGAGATGCCTTCAAGGCCGCCCTCCATTCATTACTATCTTTATGAAGCGGTCGAGATCTTCCCACCCGTCGAGTCCGAGCACGTTTTTCGCAAGGTGGTCGAGAGTACCGTCGGCGGGCAATCGCCTCTGTACACGGCCGAGCGCAAGGGCGCCCTTTGAGGCCTTGTCCCTCTTGACCTCTTTTTTGCTTCCCACAATGAAGATAACGTCCGAGGCGATCCGGCTGTTGCCGGTGTACCTGTTGGTCTTCGAATAGACCCTGATGCCTGTCTTGTTTTGATAGAGCAGGCTCGCCATGAGGGTTACCTCGGACGCGTTCTTGGCCAGCACACCCACCTTCGATCCGGCCACCAGCGTATCGAGAATTCGGACCGCACTTTCTTCACCTGCCGAGATCCCGTTTCCCGAGCAATCGACGAAGACGCTATCCGAGATCAACGTCTTTGCGCCCATGAGGTCCAACCCGTCGTCTCCGGCCCTCTTCACCGACAGGTTTGTCAACGATGAAGAAGTAAACTCCAGATCGAAGGCGTCCCCGGACGCGTCGGCAATCTCTGTGTGGTCTATCCTCAATTTTTTCACATATGCGGTGTGGACCACATCGTCCGAAAGCGTGTTCCCGCCGAAACGGCAGTGCGCTATGGCAATATCTCTTGTGTCGTGAATGTTGATCATGCCGGGATAGGGGATCATCCGATACCTGGGCGCTGTTCCGTCTCTTGCGATCACGTGGGTCAGGGACGAACCCTCGGTGTCCGGTCCCTGCAGGGCGATACCTCCCCAGGGTTTGCCACCAGTACCTCCGATGACGATCGGCTCCGTTTTTGAGCCCTTGAAAATTGCGCGGCCCAGGAAGATGAGCGAGGCATCCTTCCCCATCTTGAAGCGGGTGCCTGGCGCTACTTCGACCGTATAGTGCTCTTCGAATACGAGAGTTGTGGGGACCTCCAGCGTTCCGGGGCCTAGCCGTACCGTCTCGGGAGCCGGAGATAGCAGATCCTCCTGCACTGGCGATGTTTCGCCGACGACGAATTTCGGCACATCGTCGACATCGAGGACCTTCTTGGGAATTCTTCGAAGAACTTCATCGCGCGCGGGACGGGACAGGATCCTGGAGCCCATCGCGAGATGAACACCATCCGTCTCGATGTTCTTCGGAGCGCAAGTGGACTTGAGGACGAATCGATGGGCGGCGGGAACGTTCACGGTGCGTACCTCGCCTCTTTTGGAGTTTGCATCATCCCGCTCTATCAGGCGGACGGCGTTGAAGATTTTCATGGGTCGTACGAGAGTTGCATGATCCGAAGTGGACGGTTCCGTTACTGGCGACCCGCGCCTGTACACCTGCCAGCTGGTATCCTGGCATTCAGGGGCAAAGGATACCCTGAACCCGGACAGCCTCACCCCTGTGCGACCGTCCACTACCAGGTCGAAAGAAGTCTCGACCTCCTCCCCCTGACCAATTTGCCCCTCATTCACCCGGATCCACATGGGGTTCTTCTTGATCTCGCGCATGAGAAACGCATGCCGTATTCGGTAGGTGGTCATCTCGGATTCGAAGACCAGAGCTGTGCGGTGCAAGTCCATCGGCCGGACCATCTGCCTGTGGAATCGATCGATCCTGGGCAAGAGCTTGTAGGCATCGAAGAAACGATCGGCTGCCAGTTCCGGGGCGAGTTTCTTGAGGATCTTTTTGCCTCGCGCCCTGACGGAGGGGACGCTGCAATCGCCCACCAGGAGGTCGTACAGAATCCGGTTGCGCAGCGACAGGTATCCGGGGATCATTTTCAACCTCAGCAGGACCGGATTTTCGACGAGGTTGAACATGGGGTCGTGCTTGAAGCCGCGGAAGTTCCAGGCCACGGGTTCCCAGCGCCCACGGTACGGATCGAAGTGCAGCTTGTGGTTTTGCCGAAAGTCGTGCTGGTCTCCGCCGAACGCCACGTCCAGGGCGTCGAAGGTGGCGAACGCTTCGAGATCAATTTCCGTTCGAGCGAAACGCGCAAACTGCCGGGTACTCATGGAACGGATGTTGCCGAGCAACTTTTCGAGGTTGTCGAATTCGTCCTTTTCCTCATCGATGCGCCAGGCGCTCTTTTTCCAGCGTGAGACGTCTTTCCAGAGTTCGGATGTCTTCGCCGACCCGGGAAGGTTTCCCGAGTAGATGCTTCCGGGCACCAGGCGATTGGAACGCAGCAGGCTCTCGTCCGGCTGGGTTTCGTAACGGAAGACCCCCAGATCGGCGCCGTTGATCAGGACCCGGGCAAAGGAAGACCCTGGCGTGAGCACTCCGTTCTTTCGGGCCAGATCGAGGATAATCTGTTCGCCCACAACTATCGGTGCAGGGTCGTTTATCAGATTGAATACCCGGTAGCCGTCTACAAGTTCGCCCTTGGGCAGACGCGCCTTGAGTGACTTTTGTCTGCCGATATTGTGCCAGTGACGCTGTCCTCTGAGCCGCAACTCGATCTCCTGGATCCCTCCGTTCGTCTCCAGGCCGGCCTTGACATACGGTCGCGCGGCTTCAAGTTCGGCTCCTTCGTAGAGCTTCTCCAGGTTCTCCGTGCTCACGTGAAATGAGAAGCTCTTGATCTTTGAAGAAGAAGGCGGCGACGGCATCGACATCCAGCGCAGATCTCTTCTGAGCGAATCGAAGAGCTGAATGTGAAACGCCTCCAAAGTAAGCTCCACGTCCTTGTCCACCATGCGGCGGTAACGGTCGAAAGAGGAGTAGGAGATCCATGCATACCAGAAGCAAAAGAGGATTCCCGGAAGGCACAAGAGCGCCGAGGCGAGCGGTCGAAGCCGGTAAAAACGATTGAAGGCAATACCCAACTAAAAAAGTCTCCTCAAATTATGAACCCCAATGGAACACCAACACCTTGTATTTGACAATATGTATGTTTTTCCTATCGATATATATGACACGTGACGGGAATAATTCGGTCCGACAGGCATTGAAAAAGAATGAGCAGGCTACATACCTCAATATCGTTGTTCATTGTTCTGGTGCTTGCGGGCTGTTCCGGTGAAGACCATACCGAAAATGGCGGCGCTCCGGCGACGCCGATCGTCAACGATTCGAGCACGGGTCTGATCTTGAGCTGGTTCGGCCCGGATGGAACCCAGATCGCCTCGTCGGTGGTGGATGTTCCGGCGGAAGCACGGGCAGAGGTGAGGGTTCAGGATCCGTCGATACCGCCCGAAGAGAGGAACCCCGATTGGGTCTTCATCGCGAACCTCGAAAAGAAGAAGGGAAACGGCAACTATCCGGTTACGGCGATCCTGCGATCGCAGTGGGAGCGCAAGCGAAGACCAGCCAGTACCGATATCGGCGCCACCCCACCGGCCGGAGTCTCTGCCGCGAATGCCGATCCTGTGATCATGTACGCCACCAGGACCTGCCCTGTCTGTATAAAGGCACGTCGGTGGCTGCTGGACAGCAAGATTCCCTACATCGAAAAGGACGTTGGTTCGGACAGTTTCGCCGCAGCCGAGCTGGCCCGGAAAGGGCGGACTCAGGGGATCTCTACCTCCGGAGTGCCCGTC
>JAUVAN010000499.1 GCA_030591725.1 Deltaproteobacteria bacterium | reverse complement strand
TCACGGTCTCGGAGGAGGAGAACTGGCATTTCGGCATGGCCCCCGAGGTCGGGGTAACGGTACCCGTGGGCTGGGACTCACACCTGCTCGCGGCCGTCAGGTATAATTACGCTTATAAGGGTGGCGCATCCACGGCCCACGCATACTGGGCCTTCATGCTTGGGTTATCATATCTGGATTGACGGACAGGAACACAAGGTGGAGAGGGGTATTATCAAGGAGGGTTGAGATGGTTCGGAGAATGGTGTTTGTGGGGCTCGCGGTTCTGCTGATTGCCGGCGTGACCAACGCTGAAGAGCAGGGCATGGAGAAGTATATCGAACTCCTAAGGCAGGACCTGAGGACGGCCAAGGTGGCTGTGATCACAGAGTTCCTGCCCCTCAGTGAGGCCCAGGCGGCCGAGTTCTGGCCGATCTACAGGGAGTATGAACTGGAGATCGCCAAGCTCACCGATGAATGGCTGGCGTTGCTGCGCGATTACGGTGAGAACTACGGAGAGATGACCGACAGCAAGGCCAAGGAAATTTTCAACAAAGTCATAAGGAGTGACAAGAAGAGGCTTCAGCTCAAGCAGGACTACTACCGGAAGATGGACCGGGCACTGCCGTCCACGCTGGTGACCCGGTTCTTCCAGATAGAGAACCAGATCGAGATGCTCGTAGACATCCAGGTCGCGTCGGAAGTACCCCTGATCGAATAGGAAACCCGGCCGGTTTCCGGCGGGTGAGTTGTCCACAGACGAAGGGTGTAAATGCGTGGTGTGATGCGCACATGCAGCGCTTTGGCGGTGATTCTGCTGCTGCTCATATGTGCCGTCACGCCCAGGGCCGTGGCGCAGGATACCCACTACTGGACCTATACTTACGGTACGCGCGCATCCCTCCTAAATGGCGCCGTAATAGGCAGTGTCGTTGATATCAGTGCCACCTACTATAATCCGGGGGCACTTCCTCTTATCGAGGATATCGAAGTCCTTCTCGCGGCAAGGGTCGTCCATTATCCTAATGTCTGGCTCCGGAACATCGGGGATTCAGACATAGACCTTAAGTCATCCCGCCTGGCTCCGGCTCCGTCGATAGTGGCCGGTATGTTCAAACTCAACTGGGCCGGCGACCATCGGTTCGGTTACTCTCTTATCAGCCGGCAGAGCGCACGCCTCGAGATCAGGGGCAGCTGGGTGGGAGCCCGCGACAGCATCCCGGGCTTCCCCGAAGCGGAAAGCGCTTCCGCGGACATTGCGCTCAACGAGGATCTCAGTGAAACATGGGTGGGCGTATCCTGGGGATATGGCCTCAACCCCGATGTCGGAATAGGCATAACTCAATATGCGACATTCCGTTACCACCAAGCCGCGTTTCAGTCGAGGCTCCAGAACCTGAAGGATGACGGGAGTCTCGCGCTGGCCTCCAGTCTTAAGTACTATGACTATACGAACTGGCGGATGCTGTGGAAGCTGGGGGCCACTTTCGACTACGCCAACATATCCATGGGACTGACATTTACCACACCGAGCATCAAGTTCTACAATGAGGGCGCCTCCGGCGTGAATGTCACCGCCACGGGTGTTGATCTTAACGGCGACGACAAGGACGACACCGTCATGGGAGTAGATTATGCCAACGACATCGAATCTGACTATCGCACGCCCGCCTCAGTAGGTTTCGGGGCCTCGTACCTCTTCGGGGTGACCCGAGTCCATTTCAGCACCGAGTGGTTCAATAGCGTGGAGAAGTACACCGTTATGGATGCCGGCGACTTTGCCGTCCAGAGCGGTGGT
>JAUVAN010000079.1 GCA_030591725.1 Deltaproteobacteria bacterium | reverse complement strand
CCGAGCAGTTCCTGGTGCTCACGTATCAGGAACGCTACTGGTACGGGACCAACTACGAGGAGCACCGGGTACTCATCGGACCCTCCTCGTCCGTCGATCCGGAGGACGGCACCTGGACCGAGCTTGCGGACGGAATCGATATGGATACCTGGGTGACGAACTACGTATGGGAACAAGGTCTGCTGCTGGATATCAGCGCCATGTCCGGTCAGTCCGTGAGGATAGCGTTCCACTACCTCGGCGCCTACGCCGACAAGTGGTATCTCGAGGATATTTGTATCGGCTGGGGCGACGACATCGACCCGCCCGCCACTTGCGTGTGGAACCACGGTTTTGATAACGGCACGGTTCCCACACTGCCCTCGGACTGGACCAGTGTTTCGGGAGCCACTGACACCTACTCCAGTGTATGGCGGACCTCCACGGATCAGTGGGTCAGCTGGCCGACATCGGCGCTGATCGACAGATCCAACACCGCTTCCAAGGTGCAGGACGAGTACCTGGTAAGCGATCCGATCACTCTGCCCTGATAACGATATTCAGTTCTTTTTGGTGAGGCAGGGATGGTCCGGGGGTTGTTCCCTGCGAACAGGCAGACCGTTTTCCCATACCACCGGCACGTCCAGCCATACCCTCGAAAGCAGATCACAGTAGTTATCCCGGAAGACCCCCAGATCCAATACCAGGTGGTCCCCCAGCGAGGTGGCGGCGTAGAGGGAGCTCTCCTTCATGAGAAGATGAACTACCGGCCCGTGAAGCCGGACACTCTCCAGCAGGTATCCGTTGTCCAGCTTCCAGAGACCCAGGGTTCCGTCTGCAAATCCGGCGAGCACGGTTCCCATGGGGCCCGGGGTCAGGCTTGCGACCGGTGTTGAAGGCACATCTTCGAAGGCAAAGTTCGGACTCTGTGTTCCCTCGACAAGCGCGGTGAGTTCCAGGTTGCCTTCCTCGTATCCGAGCACCAGCCAGTCCTGTACACGAACGAGGGCGACGGCGCCCTCCTCAACATCATACCTGGTCAGCGTCTCGCCGCCGGCGTTCATGACGATGACGCGGTCTTCGTCGGCCAGGAGGATCTGGTCCCTGTCCCAGGTCATCGCCGTTACGTTCAGACCGAGTTCGGCTGTCTTGTCAGCCTTCCCATGCAGGACCGCACGTCCGAGGGTCAGGATCACGCAGCCATCCGTGACCGCCAACAGATCGTCCGCGCTCTTGAGTTTTCGCAGGAATATCCTCTCGTCATCGGCCAGGCTCCACGCCTCCAGATTGCCATCGTCATCCATGAGGCACAGGGTACCGTTGTGGCCGGAAACGGAGGCTCTCACCGCGCGCTCCTCCACGGCTCGCCGCCATGCTTCTCCACTGGACTCGCCACCGCCGTCGCCCATATCGATCCATCCCTCGTGCGTGAAGATGCTCACCGGCGAGGGGGTCATCAACGGCGCCCTCCACACAGGTTTTCCCGTGCTCGAATCCCACGTTCGCACCGTCCCGTCGTCCCCCGCGGTGATGGCCATCTTGCCGTCAATCGAGAATCTGAAATCGTTCACATCGGACGTGTGTCCCGTCAGGTTCCTGACATCGCCCGTCGACAGATCCCATATCTGGGCCGTGCCATCGGAGAAGGCGGCGCCGACCATGCGACCGTCAGGGCAAAAATCGATTCCCCACGCCCAGGCATCTCTCTTGCCCAGGATCCTGCCCGACCCCGTTGCCAGGTCCCATACCCGGACCGTGCCGTCCCAACCTGCCGAGGCCATGGTCTTGCCGTCCGGCGCGAACACCACGCCGGAGGGAGCGTCGTCGTGCCCCTTGAATATTCGACTCTCTCCGGTTTCCATGTCCCAGGTGCGGATGATGCTGTCGGCGCCGCACGCCGCGAGGGTGGCGCCATCGGAGTCGAACGCCACGTTGTTGACCCCTGCGTCATGTTGCCAGATTATTTTGTTGTCACCATTGGAGATGTCCCAGAGTCGCAGGGTCATGTCCCTGCTTGCCGAAGCCAGCTGCGTCCCGTCCGGGCTGAAGGCCACATCCCAGACCTCGTTGGAGTGGCCCCTGAAGATCTTTATCTGATTCGCAGTCTTTACATCCCACAGGCGGACGGTCCCATCGTTGCAGGCGGAGGCGATGGTCTTGCCGTCCGGACTGAAGGAGAGGCCCATCACGTCGTTGGTGTGTCCGGTCATGGTGGAGCGCATGCGACCCGAGCCCAGATCCCACAGTCGAATTGTATCGTCGGAGCCTCCGGTGGCCAGGGTCTTGCCGTCCGGAGTGACGGCGAGGCACAGAACCCCGGTCTCGTGAGCCCGGTCCGTCGCGATGTTCGGCGCCGGCGCCGACCGCCAGAATCGTACCTGCCCATCCAGTCCCGCCGACGCGACCAGATCACCGGCCGGTCCGAAATCGACACCTCGCACGGCGGCAGTGTGGCCATCGAGGATGACCTCGGTTTTACCGTTTGCGATGTTCCAGATACGGACGGTGTGATCCTCGCTCCCGGAGGCCAGGCGCTTCCCGTCGGGCGCGAAGGCCACCGAGTAAATCCCCTCCGTGTGCCCCTTCAAGAGCCGGTGTTCGGCTCCGGTAGAGGGGTTCCAGACGCGCACCGTTCCGTCGCTGCTCCCCGACGCCAGGTGTTCACCGTCCGGGCTGAACGCCAGATCGCTGACCCGATCCGTGTGCCCCTCGAAGGACCGGACATTCTTCCCTGACGCAAGATCCCACAACAGTATCTCCGCGTCCTGGCTGGAGGTGGCGAGCATCTTGCCGTCCGGGCTGAAGGCCACTCCCCACGCCTTGTCCTCATGTCCCTCGAGCAGCATTTTCTGCTTCCCGGTCTCAACGTCCCACAGGCGTACCTTCTTTTCCTCGCTCGCCGAGGCGAGGGAAGCCCCGTCGGGGCTGAAGGTCAACCCTCTGATAACCCCGCCCCCCGTATCAATATCGTGCAGCGGCCCCTTCTCCAGGTTCCAGATGATGATATGGCCCGCCAGTGTGCCCGCCGCAATTACCTTCCCGTCCGACGAGTATTCTATCGTGACGATCTGTTCCCCCACGCCTCGCAAGACGCGAAGTCCCTGGGTGTTGATGTCAATGAGATAGATGGAACCGCTGCTCCCTGCGGCTGCTATCGTTCTGCCGTCCGGCGAGAAGGCGACCTCGTACATGTAGCCCCCGAAGTCCTTTCGCCAGACCAGGGGATTTCGACTCAGTTTCCACCACAGCGCCCGGGAGAGTGCGGAGTCCTGGATCTCCAGTGAGCTGCGCACCTTTGCGCGGGTCTCCAGGAGGCTCTCTCGGGCAAGCGCCGCTCGTGCGCCCTCTCTCAATGCCTCTGCCTGTTGCTTTACCGCCCACTCCCGCTGCTCCTGTGCCAGCCGCTCCTTGTCCGACAAGATGTACGCTATGACCATGGAGGCGATCGCAACTCCCAGCAGGACCAGCATCCCCACGGCGATGACAACCCGCTTTCGTCTCGCGATCTTGCGCTCCCGTCTCGCGCCGGCCTCCAGGAAGATCCTGGACTGCGCGGGGAGGGCGGTGAGCCGATCTGCCTTGTGCATCGCCTCATGGAGAGCGGCCCCGGTCCATACCTCCTCCACCGGCCGCCCCCTGTTCTCCCAGAGGCTCGCGGCCTGGCGAATCTCGGCGACAAACACCAGATCTTCCTTGCTCTCCTTTATCCACAGCCAGAGGCGCTCCCAGTTGGTGACCAGGGACTCGTGGGTAAGCTCCACCTGTGCTCTCCCGTCGATGTCCCCTTTTCTCACAACCACTGTACGGCCCTTTACCAGGCGGGCCAGTACCTCCCGGGCGTCGTCGGGCAGTCCCTCCGTGAGATCTTCATGGGGCATTACCGCCCTTGTGCCGTCGGGTGTTACAAGGCGCAAGAGGATGGTTCGCGCAAGCTGAAGCTGATCAGGTGTGAGCTCTTCCAGAACTCCGTCCGCGTGCTGGGCCAGGGCGCCCTCGACCCCTCCCATGCTCCTGTAGGCCTTGCCCGTGAGGACCCTCGATTCCCGGTCCCTGGACTCCCATAGCTTGGCACATGCAAACTGCAACAGGGGCAGGCATGCTATCTCCGCGCCGACCGCCTCGATCATTTCATCGACGAGGGCGTCATTCTCGTACTTGTAACCCGCTCTTTCCGGGGGTCTGGTCAGGATCTGCCGCAAGGAGTCGGCGCCGGGGCTCCGAAGAACGAAGATATGCCCCAACGTGTCCCTGGCGCCCTCTGTTTGCGCCAGGCGAACCATGAAATCGTCTCGAAGGGTGAGAACGACGCGCACGGGGCCGTCCGGATCGTCCGCCGCCCTGCAGACGGCCTCCATGAAACCCCGGCGAATATCGTCATCCTCCGTCAGGGTGTACAGCTCCTCGAGTTGATCGACGAAGAGCAACACTCTGCACCCCTCACGCTCGGCGATCGAAGCAAGCAACAACGCCAGCTTCTCGGGGGACTCCATCAGCTCCGCAGTAAAATTTTCAATGCCAATCTGGTTGTTATCGCAGGAGGTTTCTCTCGAGATCTCGCCATTTGCGAGCTGTTCCGTGTCGTCATCTCCCTGTTCGGCGAGGCGGCTCAACTCGTCCGGATCCATATCTACGGTGTCGAGTTCGCTTTGCCACGGTTCAGCCCTCGATGAAATTGATTTTCGCAGGCTGCCGCTCCCCGCCGAACTCTGGGTTCGCGCCAATTTCGATCGAAGAGCCGCGAAGGGGTTGCGTCCGGGCCGAAGCCCCAGGACACGCCAGTTCCCCTGCTCCCTGAGTCGAGGGATCACGCCCGCCTGGATGAAGGAGCTCTTCCCCGCACCGGACGGGCCCACCACGGGCATGACGGGTTCCTCCCTGAGACGCTCCAGGAAGGCGCCTATCTCATCGTCCCTGCCGAAAAAGAGATCTGCGTGGCTTTCGTTAAAGGGCAGCAATCCCCGAAAAGGACTCGACTCTCCCTTGCCGCGTGTGCTTCCGGGGTACAGGAGCCCGTCGAGGATCTCGCAGATCTGGCTCACATCGGGGCGCTCGGAGGGAACCTTCTTGAGGCATCGGTCTATCAGACGGGCGAGATCGGCAGGCACGTCGTAGTCATCGGGCGCCACCCGAGGTGGATCTTCCGAGCAGACCTGGAGGACGAGCATGTGAATTGTATCGCCCTCGAATGGCCGGTGACCGGTGACCAGCTCGAAGAGGATGACTCCCAGGGCCCACACATCAGTTGCGCCCGAGTTCTCGTTTCCCTCCCACTGTTCCGGAGACATGTAGAACGGCGTGCCGCTGATGCCGCTGCTCTCCATTGTCTGGATCTTCTCCCCCGCCGTCTCGTCGCGAGCCTCACGGCTCTCCCTTGCCAGTCCGAAATCGACCACCCTGAGCCGACCATCCCGGGGAAGCATCACGTTCGCGGGTTTCAGATCGCGATGGAGCACGTTGTGGTCATGGGCTTCTCTGAGACCCTCGGCGATGGCCAGGCAAACGCGCAACGTTTCACGCGTGCCGAGGCGCCCCTCGTCCATGCGTTCCCTGAGGGTCTGCCCCTCCAGATACTCGAGTGCGACGTAGGGCCTTGAGCTGATCTCACCCACTCCGTAGACGGTGACAATGTGAGGGTGGTTGAAACGTGCGGTCATCCGGGCTTCCCGGAAGAACCTGATGATGGACATATCGTCGCCCAGGGCGCCGCTGTGAACAATCTTGAGCGCCACCTTGCGCCCCAGCTGCATGTCCCGGGCCAGATACACTTCTCCCATCCCACCACGGCCGATCAAACGGATGATCTTGTAGTGATCCGCCATCTCGCCTGGGCCGAACATGTGCTCGGTATGGGATGCCTCGCTCAAAGTCTTGAGTCCTTTGGCCTGACAGTTATTGTAGGGATGTTATTAAAGAGAGGCGGTTGAATGCAATAGGGTGTCTATTTTCCGGAGTCGGGACCTGCGTCGCCTCCACCCGGAACGAGCACGAGCTCGATAGTCCCCAGATCAATCGTATCGGTAGCGGGAAGCGTGATCATGGTATCGGCTACCATCGCCCAATCGACACCCGGCGTCGGCTGCATGGTTCCACCACCTTCGACGAACAGGATCACTGACAAGTAGTAGTCACCGTCGCCAAGCGGAGCCGTGGCGGCGGGGAAATTACGCGCGTAGGTTGTGTACTGGTAGGGTGTGCCCGGAGCGATGGTAACGTCTTCCACGGTTTCACCCATGCCCACCGGCATGGTGGTCGGGCCCGGGGTCGGCGAGTCAACATACACTCCGACGAGTTTGTCCGGCGTGGCAGTGAACCCGGCCGGCAAGGTCACTTCTACCGTGATCTCATAATCTGCATCGACATCGGTGTCGGTATCAGTGTCGGTATCAGTGTCGGCATCGGTGTCGGTATCGGTGTCGGTACCGGCGTCGTCGATGGCATCATCATCGTCGCTGCAGCCGATTACGGCCAGGCTGGTCGCCAGCGCGATACAATAAGCCAACATTATAAGTTTTCTGGTCATCATTTCATTCTCTCCTGTTCATATCCCGTTATTGGGTAATGGAAATTATCCTCTTTTATTGAAAAATATTCAAGAAGCGCATGAAGCGAGTTTGTTCATTCGGTTCCGTGTAATCTCGGCGCCGGAGAGATGGATCCATTTCAGCTGGCCCACGAACGCTCCCTCTTTCAGTCTGAGATCACGATACCTGGCGAAGGCATCCTTTCCAAGTGAGATGATCTCGAGGAGATTGAGGCGTTCGGTGTGGCGCTTGGCGTCGTATTCGAGGTTCACCGTGCGGAGGGCCTTGTCAACCGAGCGGGCGAACGCGGATCGGTTGTCAGGGGTGTCATCAATGAGCTCTATGTAGAGTTCGTACACGCTCCTGTCGGCGTTGGCGTAAGCCACGAAGAACTCGTGCGCGATTCCGGTTTCCTCGGCGGCCCGATTGACGGCATCGATGAGCTGCTCCTCCGAGAGTTTCTCGCCCTGGATATTGGTAATACCCTTTCCCTTGAAGAGAAACTTGAAGATGGGAGCCTGGTTGAAGTGGCCGACGACCTCGATGACGTCGTTGATGTCATACCGGTACAGCCCGCTCAGGGTGGTTACATAGAAGTAGTATCGCCGGCCCACCTCCAGCTGGTGGGCTCGCAGAAATGTCGTTGGGGATTCGCCTTCCTCGAAGGGGGAGAATTCGTAGAATGCGCTCCTGACCGCCAGGATGGATCCATTCGTTGCCGGGTCCAGAAGATCCGTGGCGTTGATCTCGCTCGCGATGTAGCCGAAATCCAGCATAGGCGTGTCGTCGTTAAACCAGGGGCGCAGTTTCGGGACAATCAGGGCGCAGTTGCCGTTTGTCCACGTGTGCACGAGGCCGAGGTTCGGCCAGTAGTCCGGCGGTCGGAGTCGATCGACTTTTGAGGCCAGGCGATGGAGCTCTTCTGCGCGCTCCGGGGCGGGCTCCAGTCGCTCCTCGACCATCGCGCGAATCTCGGGATCCAGGTTGAGGGACGATTTGATGGTTCCGTCTGCGATGTCACGGATGAGGTCTTCTTTCCATTGATCTGCTTTTGTCACCAGGTTGAGAATGGTGCTCGGGTTGCCGGTGAAGATGGACGTGACGTTGCTCGGGACGCCGAAGCGCAGAAGAGTGTACGCCCTGGCTTCGTAGTCGGCTATTGTGATCACCTCGTACGGAATGGTGTGCACCAGCTTCATGAATTCGGGAATGTTCTGGTAGATCAGACCGGAGAGAGAGCCCGTTACCGTGCCGTCCGGGGTGTGTCCCTCGTCGGCGGGGGACACGATGGTGAAGTCCTTTCCATCGAAGATTCCCGGGTAGTGTCGGCTCAGGCCGTACAACCAGAGCTTGCCGCGATTCTTGATGTTCCGATTGAAGTTGTACTCGGAGATTGGGATGAGCTTCGGTTCGGCGGTGGTTCCGCTCGACCGGGTGTACATGATCGGCTTGCCCGCAAACAAGACGTTCTGCTCACCGCGGGTGTGCCGGTCCACGTAAGGACGGTGCTTCTCGTAGTCTCTCACCGGCACGCGCTCGATATAGTCCTCGTAAGAGCGTATCGACGAGAATCCGTGCTCCTGACCGAACACTGTTTGAGAGGCCTGTTCGAGGATTTCCCTGAGGATGGAGTCCTGTGCCCTCTCAGCGTCCTTGCTGGCTTTTACGTATTTGCGGTAGAGCTTGCCGCCCGGAATGGAGAGCAGCTTTGTCACGTGCCTGGATAGCAAGCGATTGACCGCCCCGCCGACTCCCCCCCCTTTGGATATTATGCCCGATTTCACTGGGGCCTCCTTGGGTCCACAGGCACTGCTATCTAATAGCCTATTCGCATGACGACAAGAAAAAAATGACTGCGTTTTGGCTCAGAGAAGCGTGGGCAATAGCTGCAGAGTCCGGACGGAGTGACCGATGCTCACCACTGCGCATGAGTCGCTGCTCTTCACGCCTGCGTCCACGTTCTCTCCCGCATCCACTTCTGTATCCGTATCTGTATCCTCATCGGCGGCGTAGTCCGGATTCTCATCCAGGATCTCGTTCACCCAGTCGAGGTATGCGGAGAGGTTGACGCAAATTCCGTTGCTGTCGGCGAGACATTCCTGGGTGGTTCCGTGGGAGATTACGCCTGCGAGTTCCCATGTCTGGTCGTTTGACAGGGTAAATAGAGGTCCTCCCGAGTCGCCCATACAACCGTTTGAAGGATTGCCTATCTCGATGAAGGTCTCGTTGACAGACAGGAGCGTGGTGTCCCCTTCCCTGTGTATTCCGGACGAGTAGAGGTCTGATGAACTGGCGAGGCCATAGCCCACGATGTGTCCCATCTCGCCTGTCTCGGGTGTCTCGGGGCGAAGTGGATAGTATTCTATCTCAATAGCCGGGTCGGAGAAGAACACCAGGGCCAGGTCAACTCCCGATGAGCCGGTCCAGTCAGGGTGCACCTCGATGAAATCGGCGTTGGCGATTATGATGGGGTTTGTGATCACGTTGGCGCCGCCTGACACCCTGTAGCCAGCGGGGGAGCTGGCGTGGTCGATGCCCGCCGAGGGATTGTAGACACAGTGACCTGCCGTCTGCACAACTCCGGGGCCGATTAATGTGCCGGTGCACATACCTGATCCGTCCTGTGAGGACAGGGCCACAACACCGGTCCAGGATTCATAGTTTGTGGGGGTGCCGTTGACGATGCCGTCGGCATTGTCGAGAGACGACCCCCTCGGGGCGGCATCGTCGCAGGAGACACAGAAGGTGAACAGCATGGCGACGACGACGAGAACGTTTCGGTAGTATTGGTTTGTCATCTTGAACATGGAAATCCTATTGGCCTGAGAAGTCAATGAGAAGGTGAATGCATAGCATTAACCAAAAATGGTATAATTATCTGAGATGAAGGTGGCTTAATATGATCAATATAAAATATCCATTACTTGGTCTGGTCCTGCTCGGGATAGCGTTCTGTTCGGCGGGGGGGTGCTGGCCGTTCTTTGATGATTCCGAACCTGACCATTACGGCGACATGGACTCTGACATCGATTCCGACAGTGATACGGATGTGGACACCGATACGGAAATCGATTGCACAAAAGGGGAATACGATGGCGATTTCGAGATCGCCACGCAATCGGATGTATATCCCCTCGTGGGATACACCTCGATCTCGGGAAGCCTCACAATTAAGTGCCCGTCGTGTACGGACTTGAGCTGGTTGATTTGCCTCACCTCGGTGGGTGGGAGCCTGTACATTTGGGATAACGACGCCCTCACCAACCTGTACGGGCTGAACGCTCTCACCTCGGTGGGCCGGTCCTTGTCAATAGCCGACAACGGTGTTCTCACCGACTTGGACGGTCTCAGCAACATTACGTGGGTGGGTGGCGAGAACTTTGTAATAGCTGACAACGACGCCCTTATCGACCTGGCAGGGATTGGCAACATCACCTCGTTGTCGGGAAGTTTGAGCATCGTCAATAACAACGCCCTCACCGACCTGACAGGGCTAGACGGCATCACCTCGGTAGGCGGATTGTCGATCTACGAAAACGACGTCCTCACCAACCTGGACGGGCTGAGCGGGATCACCTCGGTGAGCGGGAACTTGTGGATCTACAATAACGCCGTCCTGACCGACCTGGACGGGTTGAGCGGTATCATCGGCTCGGTTGGCGGAATCTTTCGGATCGAAGATAACGCCGCCCTCACCAACCTGGACGGTTTGAGTGGGATCACCTCGGTGGGTGGGAGTATGTACATTTATTTCAACAACGCCCTCACCGATCTGGATGGGCTGAGCGTACTCACCACGGTTGGCGAGGACCTGGACATTTGGGGCAACGATGTCCTGACGAACCTTGACGGGTTTGGCGTTCTTACATCGGTGGGAGGGTACTTCTGGATCGAAGACAACATTCTTCTTCCCGACTGCGAGGTGTGCGATCTTCTGGGCCAGCTCACCAGCGAGCCCACACCGATTACCGTCCACACCAACCTCGACGACACGTGCACGCCGGTTCCGGCTAACTGCCCTGGGCCTGATGCTGGTGTTGATGGTGGGCCGTAGTGACCCACGACAACCTCGACTCCAGAAAGACACATGTGGGGTTGCGACCCCAAGTCCTCCTGTTTCGATGTCCTTTCATACCTGGGGTTAGAAACCCCAGGCTATATTCCCCCGCCGCTTTGCGGCGAAGACAGGTGAAGCCCTCGGGGCTTGCGCGGAAGCGCATCGTTGCCGTGGCGTTTACGCCGCGGGATAAGGGCGCAAATCCAATTAATCGGTCCGGGCCTCATTCCGATGTATAGTCCTCCACATGACCAGTCCCCTGCGGTCCATCATGAATATCAAGCGGTCGGAGATTCCGTTCGCGTTCATCATGTTTGCGTATTTCTTCGCGGTGATAGCCGCGTTCTGGATCCTCAAGCCGTTGAAGAAGGGCCTGTTTATCGAGTACTACGATGCGGAGGGGCTTCAGATCCTGGGCTGGCACCTGCGCGCGTCCCAGGCCGAGCTGCTGGCGAAGGTCATGAACATGGTCGTGGCCTTCTTCGCCATGGCGGTCTTCAGCTCACTTTCGAGCAGGTTCAGGCGCCAGAAGCTCACCCTTGTGTTTGTGGTATTCCTGCAGCTGTGTCACGTGGCCTTCGCCCTGATCCTGAGAGATCCCACCGGTCCGGTCGTATGGGCGTTCTACCTGTTCGGGGACCTGTTCAACATGTTGATGGTGGCCTCGTTCTTCGCGTTTCTCAACGACAGCGTGCGGCCCGAGCAAGCAAAACGGCTCTACGGCCTGATAGTGCTCGGCGGTGTGCTCGGCGGCGTCTTCGGGGCGACGGTGGTTCGAGCGTGGATCGGCCTCCTTACGCCGGACCTCTGGATGCTGGTGGTCTTCGCCGGCGGGATGGTCATCGGCGCGCTGGCGTTGGCCGCCGGGATCATCGTCGACAAGCGGTCGGCGGGTTTCGGCACGTGGAAGCGCGAGGAAATCGAGGAGGAAGGCCTGGGGGCCATGGAGGGGATCAGACTGGTTTTTCAATCCAGGTATCTGCTCTCCATCGCGGCCCTGGTGGGGGTGTACGAGGTCGTCTCCGTCCTGGTCGACTTCCAGTTTACGGAGACCGTCTCCAGCCATCTGAACGGGCCGAGCATCAGCGAGTTCTTCTCCACCGTCTATCTCATCACCAACTTCGTATCGATGGGAGTTCAGCTCCTGTTGACCGGCTTCGTGATGTCCAGGTTCGGGCTCGTCAAGGCGCTGCTCGTCTTGCCGGTGGCGCTGCTGCTGGCGTCGGCAGGTTTTCTCGCCGTTCCCATTCTCCTGACCGGCGGCATCCTCAGTGTGGCGGACAACGGGCTCAATTACTCCATCAACCAGTCGGCGAGGGAAACGCTGTACGTGCCGACGGGCGCAGCGCAGAAATACCGGGCCAAGGCGTTCATAGACATCTTCGGGCAAAGGTTCGCCAAGACGGTCGGGATATTCCTGGTGATGGGGTTGTCGATGTTGTTGCATGTTCGCTGGCTGTCGCTGGTGACCGTGGTTCTTCTGGTATTATGGGTGGGGATTGCCCGGTACGCGGGAAAGAGATTCGATGACAAGGGGACGAAAGAAAAAGAAGAAGGGCGCCAGGGCTCCTGATTCGTCCGGGGCATCGGGCGACTTCGGATACAAGCCTTTCGCCGGTGTCGATCTCGGCGAGGTTCCGGGCGAAGTTTCCGACGAGGAGATCCGGGCATCCGAGACCGACCGGATCGCTCCGGAGTCGCAACAACAAGAGGAGGAGGGCGACGACAATGTGCTCGCCCGGATGATGGACGGCGTGGAGCCCCTCGGGGGTGGCTCCAGGCTTGCGCAAAAGAGAGCGGAACCCAGGGAGTGGCTGGCGCTGACGGATGACGCCGATCTCGTAATGAAGCATCTGGATGATCTCGTGCACGGCAACGAGCCTCCTTCGACAAGCTCAGGACAAGAATTAGAGATGGCCGACGCGCTGGAGTACATCGAGGCGGCGGTGAAGGGGCTGGATCGCAGGATCGTCAAGAAACTTCGGAGGGGAGAGCTCTCCATACAGGCGCACCTCGATCTGCATGGTTTTCGTCGAGAGGAGGCCAGGCAGATGGTGGCCGAGTTCATCGCCAGGTCACATGTAGAGGGCAAGCGATGTGTGCTCATTATTCATGGACGTGGGTTGGGATCCCGTGACAATATCCCAGTGCTCAAGGAAAAACTCACATCCTGGCTCACCCGCGGCGCCATCGGAAAGCATGTGCTCGCGTTCACCTCGGCGCGGCCGTGGGACGGCGGCGTCGGCGCGGTTTACGTCTTGCTGAGGGGTTAGGAGCAGAGTCCGACGAGACCCTCCAGGCGTCGGTGGATGAACTTCTCGCCGGGGCTGAACGTTTCCTTTATTCCGGACATGAGAGAAAGGTAGGCCGACATATCGGGGCAGCTGCGATAGCCGATCTTTTGTACCAGGCCGTAGAGGGTGTCGAGTGATTCCCGGGGCATCAACTTTCCACGGGCGGCATGGAAGGCGAACAGCTTGCTCACGTGCTTCGGGTTGCTGGTGGCTTGCGCCAGCTCCGCGATGTTGAGGGTTACCTCGTGGACCTCAGAATCCGGGATCTCCTCTCCTGCAGTTTCCTTGCGGATGATCGATTCCATGAGGTTTCCCAGCAGGCGCTCCGCCTCCTCGAAACGATCCATGCCGATGGCCTTTTTGATCAGGCCCGCGATCATCATGCCGGGTTGTTGGAGCTTGCCGTCGGGGCGTCTGAATTGCCCCGTGTCCACCTGGAAGGTGGCCCGTGAGTCAGAGGCCTTTATGTCCGCGGAGGTGTATCCGCACTGAGGGCACTTGTCATCGGCGCTCGCCATCCAGGTCTTGCAGTTGGGGCAGCTCATCAGTCCCACGGTCCGGTCCGCTTCGAAGTTGCGCTCGATGGAGACGACCCTTATGGTCTGGTGCCCGATAGTGATGCTATCTCCGTCGTCGAGCTCCCTGGTTCCCTTCACCCTGACGTCATT
>JAUVAN010000358.1 GCA_030591725.1 Deltaproteobacteria bacterium | reverse complement strand
GGTGAAGGATAGTGCCTATACGAGTCCGATTTTGTGTACGCCTTAGCCTTGGAGTTCGTGCTGCTCCCAGGGGTGGGCACAAGCGGAGTAGGACATGAGGTCGAACTGTGGTAGCATTGGAACAGCTTTGTGAGATAGCCATGATTCATCGTCATGAACCAAGGAGGAAGTTATCCATGTGCCCTCTGGTGAGCTCCCGTTGCACCAGCCTCAAACACGTGCTTGCGCTAGTGCTCCTGCTGGCTGCGGTCCTGCAGATTTGGGCTGTTCCATGCACGGCCAAGTTCGTCTCCATCGAGGATATCCCGGTCGGGTTTGCCGAAAACCCGCGCTATGGCGAGATCATCCGAATGATTCATGTCGAGGGGAACATCCACACCCGTACGTGGATTATCAAGTCGGCTCTTAAGTCCAAGGTTGGTCATCCCTACACCGAAGAGACCGCCAGGAAAGACCTGCTCTGGGTCAGCCGGTTGGGGTCTTTTACGGCGGTGGCGTTCAGGGTCGATCCTGTGGAGGACGGGATAGCACTTACTGTCATTGTAACCGAAGCCACGCCGTGGCTCCCATCGGTCAGCCTCAAGATAACCGACGAAAACGGGATCGAACTCGGGCCGGCCTTCACGTCCTTCAACCTCCTGGGGACGGCCGCGCGGCTTAGCGCTTATGCCCGGTTCGGAGGGGCCACCAACTACGGTCTGCGCTATTCGGACCCGGCATTGCCGGTCAAGGACTGGCGGGCTGGCTACAAACTCTTCTACTTTCATCGCGAGCGTACGAACGAACTCCTGCATTTCGAGGAGACGTCGGATGAGTTGTTCCTTGAGTTCGGTCAACCGGACACGGAGGAGATGAACTCCGGCTTGAGATTCCGGTATCTCTACCTACGCGCAGACCGTGACAGCATCACGCTCAGTCCGGACAATAAGGACAAGATCTCATCGCTCGGATTCTTCGTGCAGCACGACTCGCGCAACGCGGTCTATCCGACCGACGGATGGTTCATTGATGCGGAAGTCAGCAAGTACGGTCTTTTCGGTGGTGAACTCAGTGATTTCTGGCGATTCGACATGGATGCGAGGTTCTATAAGCGAATACCGGGGTTGGGCCCGAAACACTCGGTGGCACTCGACTATTATAACTCGCTGGTTTTCGGCGAGCTGGGCACGACCATCCCTTCCCATCAGGAATTCTACATCGGAGGTACCAACTCGGTTCGAGGCTGGGAGCTGGGCGTGCGACACGGCCAGAACCAGTGGCTGAATACTGTCGAGTACTGGTACCGCCTGATGGAGCAGAAGAAGTGGAAGGTCTGGATCATCAAGTGGCGCATGGGTTTCCAGATCGGCGTCTTCGGAGACCTGGGCACGGCCTGGACGGAGTACGAGGATCTCAGGGAGAACTGGATAGGAGGCTTCGGTGCCGGTTTCCGGCTGACCTTGCCGGTGATCACCGTGGTCCGCCTCGACGTGGGCTATGGTCCGAATGGTGGCGTGGTGAGATTTCATGTCGGCGGGGCCGAGAAGGCCTCGGTACAGAAGTTCCGGGTACGATAGGGTTGTCGACTGCGCCAGAGGACGTGCTGACACACTTGTATGTGAAGGAGGTATTGATGAAGGCAGTTCTGTTCATATCGCTTATCCTTGGCATGCTCATCTGTGCGCCTGTCATGCCGGGGTATGCGCAGGTGGTTTCTCCGTTGCAGAGCGGGCACTATCTGCCGGGGGTGACCAATATCCGTGATATGGCTTATCCGCCCCCTGGGCTCTTTGTGATGTGGTACAATGTGTGGATCAGCAGCGACACATATGTTGACAGAAAAGGCAACAATCTGACCGGACTACGCCTGGGTAAGCCTGCCCCGAGCCTTCTCGACATCGACTTGGGTTTCGACATCAGTGCTTTTACCACTGTCCCCGCCTTGTTCTGGGCATCGAAGCCTGTCTTTCCTGGGGGTGCGTGTTACCTGGCGGGCATTTCTCCAAACTACCTCACGGCGGACGGCACGGTCACCGCTCAGGCCGGAGGTGGTGTCAATGACTCGACAATCACCAGGGTCGAGGAAGGCAGCGTGTCGGGCTTCAGCGATCTCTTTGTCGTGCCGGTGGGGCTTTCCTGGGGACGCGAGCAGTATGATGTCACGCTGACGTATGGATTCTATGCTCCCACCGGGAAATACTCTACGGGTGGGACCGACAATGTCGGACTCGGCTACTGGACCCATCAGCTCCAGGGCTATGGATACTACTATCTGTCTCCCGACAGGGCGACGGCACTCATGCTGGGCCTTACCTATGAACTGAACGGGACGGTAGAGGATGCGGACGTGAAACCCGGGAGCAGGTTTTCGCTGGAATACGGCCTTAGCCAGTATTTTACCGAGCAGATCGAGGTCGGCGTTCAGGGCGGCCATAACTGGCAGGTCAGTGACGATAACGGTAGCGATGTGTTCTGGGATCCGGGGATCCACGACCGGAAGAACATGCTCGCCTTCAGCGCGAGCTACTGGCCGTGGAAGGACCGGTTAAACTTATCGCTCAAGTACGGCTTCGACTATGCCAACCGGCAGCGTTTCGACAACTCCTACTGGATGCTCAATGCCATATTCCTAACGGATCTATTGACGGGATCGTAATACCGGCCGTCGGTCAGGGAGACATGAAGGTAGCCAGTAAACATACGGGAATCGCCCGGCTGGTTTTCGTCGGCCTCCTCATGCTGACAGCCGGCCCGACACTTCCGAGTGCCGCCTCAGGCGAAGGGGTTGAGAAGCAGATCTGGGTGGACGTTGATCCTGCGTACTTTCTCGACCCTGATTTCAAGTTCTTTGGAAATATCGGCGCACGCCGGGAGACGGGTGAGAGCGGCTGGTGGCGACTGGTCGCGGAGCCGTCCTTCCGGACCAAGCTTCACGGGAGATTTCACTTTGCTTTCGGTTTCGGCAACTTCCTTACCTTCAATGAGGTAGCTGATGACAGGTGGGAGCTGAGGCCATTTCAGAGACTGGACTTCAACTGGCCCCGCGGGAAGTTTGCGCTTCACCACGCATTCCGGCTCGAGGAGCGATATGACTACAACACGACAACTTGGAATGTGAGAACATCACTCCGCGGTCGGTACAGACTCTCGATGTGCTATCAGTTTGGCGCCCTGCAAACTGACCGCTTCTGGCAGGCTAGTGTCGCGGGAGAGGTATTTGCGACATTCACCGGCGAAGAAGGACAGATGCGGGAGCAATCTCGTGTGACCATTGGGCTTGACCGAAGCCTCAGACGTGATCTCCACTTGCGCTTCGAGCTGACCTGGCAGAAGGACGGAGCGTTTTACGGACCCGTCTCGGGTCTGGATGAGGGCTCAAGCGCCCTGTATTTCCGATTCCGGTTAGCAAAGAAATGGGGACGGTCGAAGAGCTTGAGAGAGGAGGCTTCATCATAATACGGGTTTAGGCCGAAGTTAACCATTCACTGAGGACTGAATTAAAGAGGAGGGACCGGCTACATGAGGATGCTGAACCCAAGAATACTAGTCAGGTTCATATACGCAACTCTTGCAGCACTAGTCTGTATGTCACCGATTCTGGCAATGGCTCAATCGAGTGACGAAGAGATTGGTGCCCCTGTGGCCGAGCAGGTGGAAACCGAGATTGGAATCTATGAGATGCCCGGGACCAGCGACTATGTGGAGGCTATAGGCTCCAGGCTGGTGGGGAACCTCAAAGATAACAAATACACTTTCCGCTTCCACATAGTCGATCAATTCGATCCGAACGCCTTCGCTGTGCCTGGCGGCTGGGTCTATGTCTCCCGCGGCCTTCTGGTGCTAGCCAACAGCGAGGACGAACTGGCCGGCGTAATCGGTCATGAGATCATACACGTGACTAAACGCCACGGCGTCAAGAGACAGCGCCGCGGTATCTTCAGCGGCATGCTGCAGATCCCGGGAGCCATTGTGGGTGCGGTCGTAAGCGAAGACCTCGGGGCATTGCTTAACGCGCCCATCAACACCATAGGCCAGCTATCTCTATCGAGATACTCGCGAAGCCAGGAGAGCGAGTCCGATCGTCTGGGTATGAAACTCGCCGCAAGGAGTGGCTATGATCCCGCCGCGCTTGCCGACATTCTCTCGGCCCTGCAGGCGGACGTGGAGATGCTCACCGGGGAGAAACACAAGCCC
>JAUVAN010000457.1 GCA_030591725.1 Deltaproteobacteria bacterium | reverse complement strand
TCCAACAGTTTCGAGGAGCTTCACAGAACGGTCGAAGGCAGCTTGTCGTGGTTCTCCATAATGCACCTGGAAGATCTCGGCGAGCTGCGAACCAACCGTGAAAACAGGATTCAGACGTGCCTGAGGATCCTGAAATATTAAACTGATCCGTCCACCGCGAATCTTATTCAATTCGTCTTCCGACAACGACAACAGGGATATACCATCGAAAATGATATCCCCGCCGACGATTTTCCCGGGCTCATCGATCAAGCCCATGATTGACAGCGCCGTCACGGTCTTGCCGCAGCCCGATTCGCCAACCAAACCTAAGACTTTCCCCTGGAAGATCTCCAGATCCACTTGATCGACGGCACGCACGATACTCCCATCGACGAAGAAATGGGTTTTCAAGCCTTCCACCTTGAGAAGAGGCTGCTTAGCTTTGGGGTTTTGGTTTTGAGCCATTAGAATATTTCGCTGCTTATTGTGTACATTGTAGGTTGCCTTAAAATTGGCTTTTATACAGATATTTGTTGTGCTCCTTTATTCCCATTCTACCGTGAACGCTCAAGTACTCAGTATCCTCCAGGTATTGTTATTCTTGTAGTTACGAAAGCTTTAGAACTTCGGGCTCATTTATGGATGCACCCCCAACCTCACTCGGACATCAAGTATCTTCACTCTGGTCTAATAATCTATCTCGCGGCCGAGGATCATAAGGGCAAGCGAGACCGCCCTTCCGGATTGCTCCAGTTTCTCCGCGGAGATGGTGTCGATCGAATCCGACTCCATCCGCGAGGTCGCCTCCCAACCTTCCCAGGTTACGCCGATTCGCGGCGCTTCCTCGCCCGAATCGAAGGCATCCCCCGGTCTCAAAGACCACGCTCATATCCACATTCTCTCCGCCGCGGGTTGCGCGCACACCCGCGTGACGCGCTGCCCATACACCACCTATCGGGAACTGAGCACCATCACGAAGTGGGCCACCGCCTGGCCAGCCTCTTCCAGCAATTCCATGTCCAGGTGATCCAGCGTGTCAGCAGGTGTACCGGAGAGATCGTCCCCTGGGCGGGTCACCACCAGGGCCTGGTAGGAGTCGTGGGGCCACGGATCATTCCGACGCAGGCGGCTGTAATTGGAGATGAAGAAGAATCGCCACTCATCCAGTTCCTCCGTGCGCACCTTGAAGCGCCGGGCGGTCTGGTCGAAGGCACGGGCTAGGCCAGGTCCCACTTCCAACCGAGCCAATATCGGCTCGCCTGCTCCTACTCCGTCGATGATCACTACTGTCCAAATATCCGACCGTGTGGTCGGTAAGGCGGGGTAGATGACAAACTCACTTCCCCCCATCTCGTCAAAGGCTGCAAAGACCACCGTTCGCTTGGGTACAAACTCTAGGTCGTTCAGCAGCCTGGCCGTCTCTAGCATCACAGCGACCCCGCTAGCGTTCTCGTCTGCACCGGGGAAGATCGCTCCATCCTGAGGAGGCGGTCCGGTGTACGTAGCGACCACCAGAATGCGCTCGCCCCGGCTTTCCATGTCCAAACCGGGGATGTAGCCGACGACGTTTTTCGCTGGCACTTCCTCGTAAACCAGACCATACGTCACCCGCACTTGCAGACCGGTGTGCATTACTACTTGTTCCCCTGCCTCCATCGCCGCCTCGAGTTCCTCCAGATCTACCCCCACCTGCGCCAGTATCTGCCGGGCAGCGGATTCGCCTATGAGGAGGTTGGGAAAGGAGGGCAAGCGGGTTACGGCGGCATAACTGGTTTGGTCGAAGGGCGGAGGTTGGTCATCGGGCGCCAACTCCTCGTCGGGCACCAGGCGGAGGATCGCCTCGAAGGGCATGTATCCAGTCCACGGGGTATACACATCTGCCTGCGAGTCGAGCACCAGCAGAACTGCCCCTCCTAGTCCTATCACCACTTCACGGCTTCCAGTGCTTACCACCACCAGTTCCGCCTCGATGCTCCCCTCTGCGTGAAAAGCTTGCCAGGGGTCGAATGAGACTCCTTCGGTGATCCGCAGTTGCGGTTCCCCATCCGCGTTCAGCACTTCCAGGGTCGGCTTGTCAGTCACCCGTCCACGGATGGCGGTGTAGGTCTGGAAATAGCTATTATCGGTCGTGATGGGGGTCAATCCGGCCATAGTGGTCAATTCCGCCTGCTCGAACTGGGAGACGATATAGTCAGCAGCCTTGGCCGCACCGATCCCGCCGGTGGGCCGTCCCTCCAACTCCGGTTGGGTAAGATAGGTAATATCGTCCCAGGCCCGTTCCACGTTGAATTGATCAGCCAGTTGTGTGAACTGGGCTTCGATGCCGGCATTCTGCAAGAGAGCGCGAGCGCCCAGGAGGAGCAGTGCGACTGCCAGAAGAAAGCGGAGCACCGACAAGCCACTGGGGTGGAACCGCCCCCTCTCAATGAACCGTTGCAGGCCATGGCCGAAAAGGTTGAAGCCCAGGATGGCGACGAAGAAGGCCAGTGCGGG
>JAUVAN010000485.1 GCA_030591725.1 Deltaproteobacteria bacterium | reverse complement strand
TGAAGAAGCTATTCGTAGGAAACCTGTCCTGGAACACCGCCGATGCCGAGCTGTCCGATGCGTTCAGTCGTTTTGGAGAGATCACCGAAGCAAAGGTCATCACTGATCGAAACACGGGACGCTCCCGGGGTTTCGGGTTCATTACATTCGAAGATACGGAAGCCGCCGACAAGGCAATTTCCGAAATGAACGGAACCAGCCTCGACGGTCGTGAAATCACCGTCAACGAAGCGCAAGACAAGAGGCGTGACGACAATCGCGGCGGCGGCGGCGGCGGCGGCGGTGGTCGCTGGTAGATTCCCCCCTTCAGTAGTAAACTTCCCACAATACAATTCATCCAGGGCTGTTCCGGTCCTTGCACCGATCTATCCGGGGTCCTGAAACGAGGAACACCATGACAGCAATCAAAGTGGTTTCGGCCTATGATCGTTCACCCATCAAGACAATCGATCGCATAAGTGAATCCGCCGCGTTCGATATCCTCGAGGAGTGTCACGCGCTTCACCGGGATCGGTCTCGATGGTTGCCCGCCCATGAGCGCATCGCCATCCTCGAACGCGCGGCGGCGATCATTGAATCCCGGTCCGGCGATCTTGCGCGGCAGGCTGCAATGGAGGGAGGGAAACCTCTTGCGGATTCGATCGTGGAGATCAATCGCGCCATCGAGGGCGTCAGGGTAGCCGTCAAGGAGATCTGGAAGCTCGGCGGGCATGAAATCCCCATGGGTGTCACGTCGACTTCAGTCAACCGGACGGCCAACACCTACCGAGATCCTCGGGGTGTCGTGTTCGCCATCAGCGCGTTCAACCATCCGTTCAACCTCATCATTCACCAGGTGGTGACCGCGGTCGCCGCCGGCTGCCCGGTGATGGTCAAGCCCGCTTCAACAACGCCGATGTCGTGTCAAAGCGTCGTGGATATCCTGCATGAGGCCGGCCTGCCGCCCGAGTGGTGCCGGCTGATGCTCTGCGAAAACCGGGTGGCCGAGAAGATCGTTTCCGATCCACGGATCTCTTTTTTGACCTTCATCGGTTCGGGGAAAGTGGGCTGGCACCTGCGATCCAGGCTGGCGCCAGGCGCCTCGTGCTCCCTGGAGCACGGCGGGGTGGCGCCGGTCATCGTGGAGCGAACCGCAGACATCGACGACGCCATTCCCCTGCTGGTGAAGGGCGGTTTCTACCACGCGGGACAGGTCTGCGTCTCCGTGCAGCGGATATTTGTAGATGAGAGCATCGCGCACGAGTTCAACGCCAAATTCGTCGAGCAGGCCGGGAAACTGAAGGTGGGGGATCCCCTGGACGAATCGACCGAAGTGGGACCGCTCATAGTGCCCCAGGAGGTGGACCGGGTGCACGAGTGGGTAGAAGAAGCCGTCGCCCGGGGCGGCAAACTCCTGTGCGGGGGCAAGAAGATCTCACAAACCTGCTACGAACCCACGGTGGTGCTGGATCCTCCGGACGACGTGCGGCTGTCCCGGGAGGAGGTCTTCGGACCGGTGGTGGCCATCTATCGCTACTCGGACAGGGACGACGCCATCCGCAGGGCAAATGATCCGGACGTGTTCTTTCAGGCATCGGTTTTTACTCGTGATCTCGAGTTCGCCCTCGACGCCTCCCGCAGACTGGACGGGATGGCGGTCATGGTCAACGACCACACGGCTTTCCGGGTGGACTGGATGCCCTTCGGCGGGCACCGTCAATCGGGTCTGGGCCTCGGCGGCATCGGCCACTCCATGCGGGACATGACCCTGGAGAGGATGGTCGTGTTCAGATCGCCCGTATTGTGAGACGATTGACCATCAACAGATGGAGGTAGGCTTGAAATGATCAATATCAAAAATCTTCTACTGGTTTCGGTATTGGCCGTGGCAGTCGCGAGTTGTTCGGACGACTCGTCGGGCAGTGACGACGCTGGGACCGACACGGATACCGGCCCGGTCGAGTGCAATCTGGGAGAGTACAG
>JAUVAN010000328.1 GCA_030591725.1 Deltaproteobacteria bacterium | reverse complement strand
ATGGTTATATGTCTACAACAACAACACCCTCCCCGACTGCGAGGCGTGCGATCTTCTGGACCAGATCACAAGCGGACCCTCATCTACAGCTGTTTTTGCCAACCTCTCCGACACATGCACTCCGGTTCCGGTGAACTGTCCATAAAGTTTTTCATGCCCTTCGTGGCCCCATCTCCGATTCACCACTTGCTTATATTTTCTCAACGTCCGCTAATGGAACCTTACCGGACTAAGGGAGACGCAAATGCCCAAGAATAACATAGTGTTGGAACAGATCGAAAGATCAGGCCAGATGCCCTCGCATGGCCTGGTTCGACTCCAGGAGCACGCTCAGGTTTTCGCAACGAACGCAAAATCCGAGAGTACGCGGCGGGCATATCGACAACAGTGGGAGAGGTTCGAAGAATGGTGTCGTGATCACGGAGTGACCACCCTCCCCGCTCTGCCGATCACGGTGGCTTCGTACATCGCCTACCTTGCCGAAGAAGGGATCCGACCGTCGTCCATCGACCTTGCGCTCGTTGCTATTTCCCAAGCACACAAGTTGTCTGGGCACGAGAGCCCCACCCGCTCCTCAATCGTTCGGGAGAAATAGAAAGGGGTCAATACCCATCACTTATCACTTTCCCGGCCAATGTGGCCCAGAGACACTGAAAATCTTCGGGTGAATATCAATCCCTGATTCGAAAATTTCAAACCCACTCGATCCCCTGGCGGTTCCGGCGGCGACTGGCGGCGGGCGTCGCAAATTTCGCCGCATTTGACCGACATTTAAGATCTGCATCTCCCCTCCACAAGGGCATTCTACCCGGGATGCATCGCAGGCACAAATGTTGCTCTGCTGAGATCCTTTTCAGGAGAGGAAGGCATATTCAATGGGATCGCGAATCCGCATGTTCGAGCCGGTGGTAGTCTACAACATCTCGTTTGGGACAGTGGACAGGCAGTTCCTCTTCTCGCCCAACCATCGGAAGGACAACCCAAAGTCAAAAAAGCGTTTAACGCTTGTCGTTTGTCCGCCTCCGGGGACTACGGCGGGATGAACGAGGACGATTATGTGGGTCTATTTGTTGAGAAGTGAGAAGAATCGTGAGCGCCTTTACGTCGGTCTCACGGAGAACATCGACCGGCGTATCGATGAGCACAATGCTGGACAAGCCGATTCTACGTACAAGTTTCGTCCGTGGAAATGCGAAGTAAAAATATGGTTCGAAGATTCCGAAAAGGCCAAGCAGTTCGAGTCATATCTGAAGTCAGGCAGCGGCCGAACATTTTCGAAACGCCATTTCTAATTGATCATCCCGCCGTAGTCCCCGGAGGCGGACAAACGTCCTCTAATTCAAAACCCGACCATCGCCGCCCGATCCTTTCAAATCTGTCGATCCCAAAGATCACGCGACCCAAATCAGGTTTTCAAAAAGCAACCAGGAGTCTATCCCAGCAGGCCGGACCGAGCATGGCATTCGAGGCACAAGCAGTGCAAGGCACGACGACAAGCCTTGCTGGTGGCAAGGCGCGAAGGAGAAACGCGGCAATGCGAAGTGGATCGGTTGCCAGGTGATGGGAGTGCTTACTGAGATAGGCTCCAGGGCATCATTCGCCATGGAATACTGCCACTTTCACCAAAATTCTACACCCTGCTACCCGAACCCCAAGAAAATCTTCATTGTCTCTGGGCCACATTTGTCGGGGAACCGGCGGAGGAGGGTCGCTCGTTTTGGTTTGTCCGCCTCCGCAGACTACGGCGGGATCTTGGACTTTGGATTTCGGCAGGCGGTGCAGGGTTCGAACCTGTGACCTTCGGTGCCGGAGACCGACGCTCTATCCAGCTGAGCTAACCGCCCGTTGAAGAGTTCAGTTTGTTACTGTAACACTTTCACTCTGTCAAACAGGTGCCTCTTTGGCTCGGCATCAAGTCGTGCTATTCTACGAAGTTCGCAACCAGGAGGAAGAAATTGGACAGGTTCCCGATGACACCGCAGGGGCTCAAGTCGCTCGAGGCAGAGCTAAAAAAGATCAGGGAATTCGACCGCCCGGCCAACGTCAAGGCGATCGAGACGGCCCGCGAACACGGCGATCTCAAGGAGAACGCCGAGTACAAGTACGCCAAGGAGCAGCAGTCGCTCCTCGCCGGACGCCTGGAGCACCTCGAGGAGCGCATCTCCCGTGCGGAGGTGATCGACCCGTCGAAACTGTCAGGAGATCGGGTGGTGTTCGGCGCGAAAGTCCACCTGGAAAACCTGGATACCGGCGAACAGGTGGTCTACCGCATCGTGGGCGAGGACGAGGCGGATATCGACTCGGGCACCATCTCCATCACATCGCCGGTCGCACGCGGACTCATCCGTCGAGAGGTGGGAGACGAGGTGACCATCCAGGCTCCCTCGGGCGAAAAAAAGTACGAAATCTTTGACGTGGAATTCTGAGACATGCGAAGCGTATCGGCGGCGGTCGCAAGGCTGAAATCGGCGTTGGCGGCAGCCCTGGTGGGCGGGCCCGATCCGTCGCAAATCAGACATGCGCTGGACGATCTCCGGACAATCGAAGCCTGCCCGTTGTGGGAGGGTCAGGAGAAGCTGGCGGCGTTCGCGACGTCGGTCAGGGATCCCTCTTCCTTTCCAGGCGCCAGTCGGCCGGTGGTCCTCGCCCGGGGTCAGCGATACCTCCTGGGCCTGGCCATGGAGATCGAGGATCTGAGCGACGAACCCGCGAAACGCGATATACAAGATGGGCAAAAAAGAAAACAGGCGGCGCCGAACACCCCGTTCGATCCGGCGCTCCTCGACCTGGCCGGCGTGGGCCCCAAGACCGCCGCGCGACTCGCGAGCCGCGGCCTGTCAAGCCCCCTCGACCTGCTCTTCTGGCTTCCCCGAAGATACGATGACCGCCGCACGATCACTCCCATCGGCGAGCTGAAGGCCGGCACCAGGGTGATGACCTCGGGACTTGTGGATTCCATTCGCGTTTACGGCCGCCCCTGGCGCAGGATCATGGAGATCAAACTGAAGGACGGTGAGGACTTCCTGAGCGCCATGTGGTTCTCCAACCGTCGACCGCGATCGGACAGATTCAAGAAGGGAGACGAGATCATCCTCGCCGGCCTCGTGAGCAACTACAAGGGACGGCTACAGATTGCGTACCCGGTGGTTGCGTCCGCCGACGATGAGAGCGATCGGATTGGCCGGGTGGTGCCGGTCTACGCGGAGGTACCGGGGGTCAGCGGCCGCGTGGTTGAAAAGGCTATCGGTTCAGCCGCGCGAAAGGCGAGCGAGCTGGTCTCGGATCCCATGCCCGCGCAGCTTCTCGAACGGCGGGGATTGGTACACCTGGACCGCGCGCTTCGGATTGTCCATCTACCTCCGAACGACGTGAGCGCAAAGGATCTGGACGCGTGGATCGACGGCAGCTCACCCGCTCACAGGCGCCTGGCATATGATGAGTTCTTCTATATCCGGCTGGCACTCGCCCTGAGGCGCAACCAGATGGATCGCTCCCCCGCGTGGGTAGTAGAAAAGGATGACTCCATCCCCACCGAGGCCGGAAAAATGCTGGGGTTCACACCCACGGCGGCCCAGCTGAAGGTGTCGGGGGAGATCCTCTCGGACATGTCCGCCAACCGGCCCATGCGCAGGCTGCTGCAGGGTGACGTGGGCTCGGGAAAAACAGTGGTAGCGCTTGCGGCCATTGTCGCAGCGGTGCGATCCGGGTGTCAGGCGGCGCTCATGGCGCCCACGGAAATCCTCGCCGAGCAGCACATGCGAACGCTGGGCCCTGTCCTTGAAAAGCAGGGAATCAAGGTGGTGTTGCACATCGGCCAGGCTCGATCGTCCGTTAAAAAGAAATCTCTGCGAGCCCTCGAGACCGGCGCGGCAGGCCTGGCCATCGGAACCCACGCGCTCATTCAGGGCTCGGTGAACTTTGCAAAACTGGGACTCGCCATCGTGGACGAGCAACACAGATTCGGAGTGGCGCAGCGGCTGGGCCTCGTGGGCAAGGGACAGGACGCAAGGTCCCCTCACCTGCTCGTCATGACAGCCACCCCGATACCCCGAACCCTGGCGCTCACAGTGCACGGCGACCTTGACGTATCCGTCCTGGACGAACTCCCGCCCGGGCGCATGCCCGTGGAAACCTTCCTCTGGTCGGAAGATCAAAGAGAAGAGGCTCTCGTGAAATTGTCCTTCGCCCTGGACAGGGGTGAGCAAGCATATCTGATCTGCCCGATCATCGAGGAATCCGAAAAGATCGACGTCAACGCCGCATCGGATGTTTACGAGGAGATGGCGCAACGATTCGGTGATGAGCGCACCGGTCTCCTGCACGGAAGACTGCCGCCGGAGGAGCGGGATCGCGTGATGGACGACTTCGCGAACGGTCGCATCGATCTCCTGGTGGCGACCACCGTGGTAGAAGTGGGCGTGGACGTGCCCGCAGCCACGATCATGATGATCGACGGCGCCCACCGGTTCGGTCTCGCACAACTCCACCAGCTTCGGGGACGCGTGGGACGGGGCCGCAAGGCCTCGGAGTGCCACCTGGTGTACGATTCTCGGAGTGAGGATTCCCTGGCCAGGATGGAAGTGATCGTCCGCACGACGGACGGTTTCGAGATCGCCGAATCGGATCTACAGCT
>JAUVAN010000350.1 GCA_030591725.1 Deltaproteobacteria bacterium | reverse complement strand
GATCTGGAGATCGCCCAAACGTTCTGCTGGGACATTTCCCCCTGAGCGGCGAAGGCCAGAACGATCTCTACGCGGTTTACGGAAACTTCTTCTTTCACAATCCGCGCGAGGCGCTCTTCCAGGGAGAGGGCAACATTCATCTGCACGACAACATCTTCGTTGATTCAGCGACCGGCTGGCCGGCGGTCAACATCACAGCGCACAACGATGTGCCCAGGGATATCGCTTTCTACAACAACACCATCTGTCACGCGGATACGGGGATCTCGGTAACGGGAGTGGATGTCAGTTACGATCAGATGGTGATCGCCAACACGGTGTTCGCGGCCGACCCGATAAGCCTGGTGACAGGTGTGGTGGAGTCGGACAACGTGACCGACACCGTCTCGGGTGCGGCGTCATACGTGATTGACCCGACGCTGGATCTCGCGCTGCTCGATATGTATCCCCTGCAGGGGCAGCTCACCGGCGGATCCTTCGAAACAACGCTTGCCGATCTCACCGGGGATCCGGACTACGATCGGGACTTCAACGGCACGATCAAGGACTTCACCTATCGCGGCGCGTACAATGGCGGCGAGAGCTCCAACCCGGGATGGCACCTCGCCGAAGAGATCAAGGACGAGGTGGCTGGCTCCGATTCGGACGCTGACTCCGATTCGGATGCCGACACCGATTCAGATGCTGATTCCGATGCAGACGGCACTGTCCCCACCGGGCCGACGGGCAGCGCCCCGGCTGATGAGGACGGTTGTGGTTGTAGCGCTACGGGAAGAGTGAAAAGTTATCCGAAAACGTGGCTCAGTTTGATCATGAACGTCTGCTCGTTTTCCTCGTCGAGGGTTCTCATGGTGGTTCCAAAATCTTGAGGTCCCTCCTGTGCGGCGCCCGCTGCGAGGCGTGTGTAAACCAGATAGAGGGTTGAGCCCGGAACGTACTCCCACCGCAACAAGAGCTGGAGCTGGAAGTCGGTGATGGCAAAGTCGGCGTCGGCGTCATCGTACGTGGTGGGCGCGCTGGACTGATCGGCGAAGAGAGACCTGTAGTGGTTGTAGTCAGCGTTGGCACAAAGGATCTGCCCGTTGATCTGAAAGGTCAGATCCCTGGTGATGACGAGTGTCGATTTGAGCCCCAGATCGATCTGATCGAGATCGCGGCTCCCGTAAATATACTCCTCGTCGGGCTCGTCTTCATTCAGAACATCGACGTACGCCAGGGTGCCCACGATGTGCCTGTATCCGGCGGAGAGCTCCAGTTCAACGCGCCCCAGGCGCAGCTGCAACACGGGGAGCGTGTGAAAGTAGTATCCCAGAGCAGTGGAACCGCTGCATACGTGAAATCTCATGCCGAAAACCGTCCGGGTCGGCGACGTGAGATCAAACCAGCCGCCGCCATGGGCGGGTTGCATGAGCGCGGGACCACCACGCATCTCCCGATCGTCATTTCCTTTCAATGAGCCGAAGCCGCCGATGTTCGTCCACCAGTCGCCGCTCCACTTTGTTTCGACATAGACCACGGCCCACTTGCCGAGATCCAGTCCGTGCGTATTCCATTCTCCGCCGAGCCTGGTGCCGACGTAAAGCTGCATGAAGGGGCCCATCTTTTCAGTCTGTCTGACCTGCAAGTGACCCTCCAGACGGTGCAGATCATCCCTCACGAGGTAACCCAGGTCGTTCGGATCAAACCCCTCGCCGAGCATCTTGTATTCCACGTGGGAACGAATGTGCTCGCCGCCCCGCTTCTCCACTTTTGTCCAGAGAGCGCCACCACTGGAACGCTCTCGCCCGAGCGTCTCGTCCAGCCTCAGGCTCGCCGCCGTCTGCCCCTGAATGGAGTAGTTCTTCCCGTTCGAGAGCAAGTTCCAGTCTATCCCGCCGGTGTACGATCCATCATTCCCACCCGCCGGGTTGAGCGCTGTGCCCATCACCCCGAAGACGGAGCCTTGATCGAGTTCTCCTGTCATCCTCAAGACCGCTGCGTTCGTCCAGGGCGTTCCGTTCCGTTCCTCTACTGCCGTCGTATCAGCGATCATCACCTGGGAGTTCGTGGGCATCATCAGCGCGTCCAGAATCCCAAGGGAGATCCCGTTCGACGATCTCCCTGTTACCTTGACAGCGGTCAAGATCGGGGTGGTGGTCGGCGCCCTGTGGAGCGTCTCGTCACCCGCGAGGGAAATCACGGGCGGAGCGCCGCCAATCCTCCTGGAGTAGAATAGCTGAAGTGGAGTGGTGAACATTCCTGCTCCCTCCAGAAAAAACGGCCTCTTCTCGGCGAACCTGGTTTCGTATGCGGTCAGGTTCAGCACCGCCTGATCCACCTCCACCTCACCGAAGTCGGGATTGACGGCGATGTCCAGTGTGAGATCCGGGGCGAGCCCCACCCTGGCGTATCCGCCGGCTCCGTAATTAAAACCGCGCGGCGTGGTGCTGTCGGAGCCACTGGTGGCGGTCGTTCTGGAGACATGGATCTCGGGAGTGACCGACAGGGGCATACGCGGAGGTATGTCCTTCGTTCCCTTCAACTCGCCGGCTGCGGTGATCCACCCGGCCATTTCCGGCGCGATGGGGCTGAAGGTGTCGCGCTCTTGCAGGTGGGATATCCAGCGGGTCACCTGCAATCCCCAGGTTTTTGCGCCGCCGGGAAATCTGATCTGATCCAGGGGAATGGCGATCTCGACGGTCCACCCCTCTTCATCCACGCTCGTCTCCGAGTGCCAGATCGCGTCCCAGTTGTCGTCGCCCACCTTGTCGTTCAGCCACACCACGTCCCGCTGCACCCCGGCGGGGTTGACCTTGAATGTGTACCCGGTCAGGCCGTCGTTTCGCGGCGAAATGATGACTGCCACCGTGTCGAAGTCTCCACCTCGATCCCGTCTTGTCATCCGGGAGACGATCGTGTCGGGATCATCCACCTCGCAACGAACGGCGAAGTAAATTGTCCGGTCATCGAAGACCGTCGCGAACCGGGTCGGGAAACTGGGCTCTACCCCGAAGACCGGCTGATTCTGAATGAAATCCTCAAACCAGTGCGCATCCTTCCATGCAGAATCGTTCAGTACCCCGTCTATCACCGGTGGTTTGAATACCCTCGTAGTTTGGGTAGTGCTCTTTGCCGTCTGTGCACCGGCGACTTGCGCGAAAAGAGACGCCGTCAATACGGCCGTGAAGAGGAGCGCCCTCAATATTGATTCAGAGACGCGCCAGGGCGTCGAAATGGGTGTCCGCATGCACGACCTCAATGGAGTGATGCCTGGCGCACGCGGAAATCAGAATATCCGTTGCAGGGAACGTATTGCCGCTTTTTCGAGCTTTCTTGGCGATGGCATATGCCGATTCCCACACAGATGGCGATATCTCCAGTTCGATAAGCTCCTTGTCCATTTCCTGCAAGACGCGTTTCTCGTGATCGCCTCTGGCACCGTTCCACAATTCGAGCCTGACCAATGGGCACCAGGCGGCCTCGCCTCTCTCCAGCAAGGTCCGGACCTCGGCTGTCACTTCCGGATCTCCGTCGGGGCGAAGACTGTGAATCCACGCGGACGTATCGATAAGTTTCATGATGGAGCCGGCCCGTCTGCTTCTCTCATCTGCATGAGCTCCTCGGTAGTAAGCAGATCTTTGCACGTTCCCAGGTGCCGCACCAGGGACGCCATTCTCTGGCGTCGGTTGTAATCTGCCACCGCTGTCACGATCGCTAGACGCTTGGTCTTTGCGCCGGTATACCGCATGGCATCCCGCAGCTCCTTTTCTGGAATATCAATAGTTGTTTTCATGCTTCTAATTTATGTACTATTTGATTCCTTGTCAACTGTACAATGCTATCTTGTAGGAAGCTATTATCTGTAAATATGGAATCAGGAAATAGAGAATAAACCTTTTTTCAACGGGAGAAACCGCAACCGGACGGTTCCCTGAAACGGTGCCAGTCATCTTTATTCTTCTTTTATTTCGTGTGGATAGGACGCTTGATGATTGAAATCTCTAATAAGTGTGCGTGATTCCGAATACTACTTTGAACGGGGATCGGGAGGCGTCGACGACGGAGCCGTCGGTCTGGACGACTTCGTACTCCCGCACGGAGGGCGCCACGGGGACCGCCAGGTCCAGGGCGATGAGATACTGGCTCACCCCGAAGGCGAGCAGGTGAAGACGAAGCCCGTACCCCACCTCCGTGAACGAGCGGTCCTTCGTGAAGAGCCCGTCGTATCCGTCGGGCCATGAGACTGTGCCCGTCCCCACGAAGAAGACCCCCTGGAACCTGTCGAACCAGGAGAAGAGCAGGCCTATTCGGCTCGCGTCCACGATGTTGTGGCGATACTCGGTCACCCCGTAGAGTCCGAGGCGACCGTAT
>JAUVAN010000303.1 GCA_030591725.1 Deltaproteobacteria bacterium | reverse complement strand
TTTGCGCGCGCGATTTTCCTGACCGACACCCCGTATAGCTCGGCGATTCTGGACAGGGTGATGCCCTTTGGGACCTTGAGCTTGACGCCACGCCTGGAAAGGACGCCATCCTTCGGGTCGCCGGGGATCACGATGGAAGCGCCGACGCGGATCTTGTCCACGTCCTCAATCTGGTTCACCTCGGATAGATCTTCCAGGGATACCCCGTGAGAAATGGCAATGGCGCCGAGGGAATCGCCGTCAACGATCTTGTATTCCATGATCGGCACAGGCGCTGTCTTCGATGCCAGGCTTTGCGCCGGCGCAGGACCGGCGGCGCGGGCGGACATTGTCATTGCCCAGGCAGCGGTGGCAAAAACGATGACCGTGAACAATTGTAAAATGGAATTATTTGGTTGCAAACGCATAGTGGCCTCCTGTGTCAATGGTGGACACACATAGGCCTACATGTCAAATAAAGTACTACATGTAATACGGGGTAGGTGCGCGGGTCTATCCGCGATTGATTTGATTTTCCAGGCGGAGGATGGCTCGATTGACGGCTCGCTGCCGAAGCAACGTAAAAATTGCGTATGCGAGCAGGAGACCCAGTATCACGCCGTAGGAGATGAGCATCAGCTTCTTTCCGCTGATGGTGTCGAAGGCAGCTGGATCCACGGGCAGGAATTCATCCTGTGCGGCGCCGGCGGTCAGAGGCAACAAGACGATGCATGCGAATCCGATGAGGGCGTTTGAGATTTTGGTCATCTGGGGACCTCTTTCTCTATATCGGTTTCGAGGCGGCCGAGTTGATTGACGCACTTTGCGTGGAATCGAGCGCTCAAGATCAGGATCACTGCGATCGCCAGAATTCCCGCAACGGCCAGGGCGAAAAGAATAGTCCCCTCGGCGCCGGAGAACGACTCGACGGCATCTTCGGCAGCGGCGGTGAAGGCAGTTCCCTCGGTGACGTTGAGGTGCATCATCCGCCCTCCTCTTCGATCAGCAGACCTCGTTCGGCGGCGCTTTCCTCCAGGCGCGCGAGATGCCTTCGACTCTTTTCCAGTTCGTATCTGCGCCATAAAAGGACCGTGAAAAGAACGGTGAAGGAGATCATTCCGAGGATGAACGCGAGCTTCATTTCGGGTGCGAGTCCTCCACCCTTGGCGCCGATGACCGTGGGATGCTGTCCGCGCCACTTCTGGACGGACAGGTGAATGATGGGGAGGACGCACGCGCCGAGGATGGAAAGCGCGGCCGCGAATTTCTTCTCCACCTCGCCGCTCGCCAGGTTGCGCAGAAGCACGTAGGAAACGATTATCAACGTCAGAAGAAGGGAAGAAGTAAGGCGTGGATCCCAGGTCCAGTAGGCTCCCCAGGATTTACGACCCCACAGGGGGCCGGTGATCATCACCACCGTGGCGAACAGAAGGGCGAGCTCGGCGCCGCTCAGGGCGAGCATGTCCCATTTCTCCTTGCGTTTGATCAGAAACGCGATGGAGCCGAAGGTGCAGACAGCCCATCCGAGATACATTGAATAGGCCGCCGGCACGTGAAAGTAGAAAATCTTCTGAACGATCCCCATTCGGGCTTCCACCGGTGCGTAGAAGAACACGAGGTACAGCGTGACCAGCAACAGCGCGGCGGCAATGAGGGTAAGAGTGTAGAAAAAGGCGTTCTTCATTCTGAATGGGCGATACCACACAAGGTGAAAATTCGCCACCCCGCCTCGGAGCCTATTGCAGGAGTTTCTTCCAGGTGTCGGCGACCTTCTTTCCGAGGTCATCCGAGCCGCCGGAGCCCGATTCTCCGCCCCCGGAGCCGGCGCCTTTCTTTGTGCCGGTCTTTACGTAGAAGCGCACCTTGTCCGCGCCGAAATCGAACGTGGAGAACCAGTCGCTGTCGATGCGAAAGCTCACCTTGATTTCGCCGTCGTCGGATACGTAGGCCTCGCCGTTTTTTCGGCGAAACATCACCGTCTTGTCCTCGGTGGTCATCTTTTCACGACCGATCCAGTCCCACTTTAACCCTTTCCAGTTCCACAGATGGGCGGTTACTCCCGCGCCTTTGACAAAAAAACTGCCCTCGAGCAACACCTGTATGGACTCCACGCCACCCTTTGTTGACGCCTTTGTGGTCACTTCCAGGTCCATATGCCTCTTCTTGCCCGATTGGGTGCTTCGCATGACAAGCGCGCTGTCGTCGCTCTTCACCAGGCTGTGCGTGGGCGACTTCAAGGTGGACCCCGCACCCATGGTAAAGGACTTCGGAGAATAGCCCCCGTCGGACGACTTGGCTGGAGAGCCACCGCCCGATCCCGAGCCGGTTTTCGGAGAACCGGCGGAGGGGGGCGTCGAGGGAGGCGCGGGCGCCTTGACGCTCGCCAGCGCCCTTGCAACATTGACACGTCCCCTGGAAACCCAGGAACCTCCGATAGAATCACAGTTGTTCTCGATGGCGGATCTGACCGCAGAGTTGGAAGCCCCCGATCCCATCTTGCTGAAGAGGAGCCCGGCGAGACCGGCGACGAACGGGGTGGCCATGGAGGTGCCGCTCTTGTACCCGTACTCGCCGTCGGGGATCGTGCTCATGATGAAACCGCCAGGGGCGGCCACGTCGACCCACGACCCGTAGTTGCTGAACCCGGAGCGCGCGTCGTTGCTTTCGGTGGAGCCCACGGCCACACACGTGGAGTGGTAGGCCGGGTAGTGCGCGTCCTGCACGCCCATGTTGCCCGCGGCGGCAATAACAATGGCGCCCTTGTTCCAGGCGTATTCGATGGAGTCTCTCTGCGTCGATGAAGGGAACATGCCCCCCAGGCTGAGGGATATTACGTTGGCTCCGTGATCCGCCGCCCAGACGATACCCTTGGCCACGTCCGAGGCGAGCCCGCCCCCGGCGCCGAGCACCCGCAGGGGCATTATGGAACAGTTGGCGCATACGCCGGCCACGCCGATGCCGTTGTTTGTGGAAGCTGCGGCGATTCCGGCGCAGTGGGTGCCGTGGCCCCCGACGTCGTCGGGGTCGGGGTCCATGCCGACGTAATCATAGCCGGCGACGATCTTATTTTTGAGATCGGGATGATCGAGGTCCACGCCGGTATCGACGATGGCTATGATCACATCCCTGTCCCCGGTCTCCATTCCCCATCCGTTCGGGGTTTCGATCTTCGTGATTCCCCATTGATCATTCCATTTCGGGTCGCTGGGGTTCCAGGTGGGCTTGAATATGTAGTTGGGCTCCGCGAACTCCACAAAGGGCAACTTGTTGAGCCGGGCCATCGCCTTTTTTACGTCGAGCCCCCCGGGCAGTCCGAGCCTGGAGACGTCGAGACGCGACAGCTTCTCCAGGACCTTCGCGCCGATCTCTTCGATGGCCTTCGCGCCCTTGCCGTCGTAACCGGACTTGAACTTGACCAGCAGCTCTCCGGCTGCAAAGTCGTCTCCCGCCCGGGCTCCGCAAGGAACGAGCAAAAGTCCCACGAGTAGAACAAGCCTGCACATGAATATACGTCCCGAGACTCTCATGTCAGTTCCTTTCGATTCCTCGTTGTCGGCAATGCCGTTCACCATTTCTTTGAGAACAATTTCAGTGCGGATATTCATTTTTGTCGAATTGGGCATGAAGTTTCCGGTCTGATTGCCAGTCCGTGTTATGTTCGCACCGTAAGAGAAAGGAGATGATCGATGAATTTCAAGAAATTGTCGAGTGTGCTCACGGTGCTGTTCATGACATCCATCGTGCTCGGTTGCGGGACCGCAGCAAACGGGCAGGGCGCCGATACTCCAACGGAGGCGGAGCCGGAGGCTGAAGTTTTGCCGGTCGAGACGCCAGGGCCGATGCCGGCCATCGGAAAGCCCGTCGAAGAAGCGAAGCCGACCGCAGAGGTAGATCGCTCGTGCTCCACCGATGCCGATTGTGTGTACGGCGAGTGCTGCCATCCCACCACCTGCGTCGCAAAATCATCGAAACCCAACTGCGAGGGTATGATGTGCACCATGGATTGCAGATCCAACACCATGGACTGTGGCGGCGGAAGCTGCGTTTGCAACGAGGGTGCGTGCGAGGCAAAGATTAACCCGCCGAGAATTCCCGGAGGCGGACCGCCCCCCAGTTAATGCCGGCCGTCCTAGATCACTGTTTTCCGATAAACCACGTTCCGGGCCTTGAGGTCAGCGAGAATGCCCTCCACAAAAGCCTTGTTGCCGGCGAGAGCTTCCGGAGGGTGAATTCCCGGCTCCAGGTCGATCGTGCCGTCCAGCATCCTCCGGGCGACGATGGCGGCGGGGAATCCGGTGGTCCTGGCCATTGAGGTCTCGTTTTTGTCCCGGTCGGTTCGATCGAAGAGATCCCAGGTAACCCTGGTGAAAGGTTGTCCGTTACCGCCCGTTGCCGTGATTCTCATTACCGTGAACTCTTCCATCATCTCGTCCAGATGCCACGCGGGTTCGAGAAGCTTGAGCGTCAGGTCGATAGGCGCAATCTCGACGCCGTTCACTTCGATGGGTTTGCTCCCGAGAAACCCGCTGTCTCTCAGCAGGCCTATCTTTTTGGCGTACCCTGGATATCGAAGGGTCTTCTCCTCCATTCCCGGGCAATCGATGGTCCGAATCAGGGATCGCAGGCCGTCCGTGAAGAACGCCTCGAGAGTGCCGACCTCGGGAAACTCAACCAGCTCGATTCCGGATAGAGGCACCCGCTCGACCATTTCTCCAGATACCATGATCCTGGCGGGGCGGGTATATTCTTCGAGTACGTCGGCGGGGGAGAATGGGGCGGCGTACTCCCAGGGTTGACGACGGACCATCGGTAGACCGCCCACCACAATTCTGATCTGTCGTGCTGGAGCCACTTCCATTGCGGCTGTTGCAGCGAGGAGATTGCTCATGCCCGGCGCGACACCGAAGTCGTAGAGCACCCTGGAACCGGTCTTCCTGGCTTCCTCGTCGAGACTGGATGGGTCTTCGGGCATGAAGGAGATGTCCACGCATGGTTTCCCGCTGGCAATAACCCCTTTCAGAGCGTTGAGTCCCATGGCGCCAGGGAGTGCGCCGATCACGAGGTCGTGCTCGGATGCGAGGCGTTCGATGGTGCCGATGTCGGAGAGGTCCGCGAAAACGGTTTCACATTCGAGTTTTTCACAGAGAGCGTCCAGATACTCTGTTCGTCTGTCCGCAATAGTTACCTGAATGTTGGAGTCATCGTTGAGATCACGAGCGATCACGTGTCCGACGCGTCCGGCCCCCAGAATGATGAGCTTGTGC
>JAUVAN010000326.1 GCA_030591725.1 Deltaproteobacteria bacterium | reverse complement strand
GAGCTTCATGCGGTCCGATGCTCTCAAGTTTCTCGCAGCGGCGAAGAGGGGCGGCACCACATACGATCTGGTCATCCTGGATCCTCCCCCCCGTTTTCGACGCGGTGGACGCACGGACTTTGTCGCCAGCAGCGGGTATGGACCACTGGTCGCCAAATGTCTGACGGTGCTTTCCCACGACGGATTGCTTCTTGCGGGCCTGAACTCATTGTCGGTAGATGACGGCCGGTTCGAAGAGATGCTCATGGAGGGGAGTGAGCGGGCGAAGATCCCAGTGGAGGTGGTGGAGCGGATTGGCCCGGGAGGCGACTTTCCGGATGGAGGGGACAGACCTCTGGCGCGGTTTGTCCTGGTGAAGCCGAGGTAGGTTGAGAGGTGTATCCAGCGATCTCCGCTCCTTCCCTCCGATAATTTGCCTACGTGACTACATTGACCTACAATATCCTACATGGACTTGATACCTCTGAAAAAGTCGCGCTCTTTACCGTTGATGCAAACTGTAGTCGGACGCACGCTCACCAGTTTTGCCAACGAGGTACTGCTCAGTGAAGCTTCGATCGTCAGCGAGGGAACGGTGACGAATGGTGATCCCGACGGGGAGAAGATTTTTTCGGGAAGCACCATGGTGACCATTCGTTTTGCCGATCTGGATCTGGATCCGTTGGACGAAAACGGAGGGCACGAGTCGTTGCTCGGTGCGTTGAGAAAATCGATCTCCTTTCACGTGCGTCTCCTTCGACTTGCGAGGCGGGAAGCCGAGCTGAGGTGCGCTCCATACCTTCCTGTGAAAATGTCAACTGAACTTGAGTTCACGATTGAAGACGATGCCCTTTTAGTGGATATTGATATCGAATGCCCTCTTGCGGAACCGAGAGATGACGCTGGACAGGCTCCGGGGGACAGCCCTTGAAGCAGGATCTCACCAGCGTTTTCTACGTGGATTTCTCGGGCCCTGGAAGGGGCGTTCAGGGGCGGCGCTTTCTGGGTGGAGGGGACAACATTGGAGTGAAGATCCTGTGTGAACCCGGAATGCGCAATGAGGATTTACGACGGAAAGAGCGGATACCCGGTCAAACAATGAGCGAGACTTTTTCCTGGCGTGAAGTGGCAAAGCTGTTCGATATCTCGGAGGGACGTCTCCGGTATTGGGATAGTTCCTCTTTCATTTCTCCGACCGGTCACGACGGTCGTCGACGTTGTTTCACTTTTCAGGATCTGATCAGTATCCGATCCGCAAAGGCTCTGCTGGAGGGAGGCGTCAGCCTGCAGAAGGCGAGACGCATCATTGTGGATCTCAAGGACAAGCTGCCGAGAACTTCTCATCCTCTGGACAGGCTGCGGATCAAGAGCGACGCAAACACCATCGTCATCATCGAGGATGGTCACGAGTTCGAGGTCGACTCCGGACAGCTTCTCCTGGACTTCAGCGTCAAGAGCATCAAGGAGTCAATCGTCGCGGAGCTTCCGGCTCGCAGTTACGGCGCCCCGGAGAACAGAACAGCGTATGAGTGGTATCTGGAGGGGTGCAGGCTCGACGACGACGAGGAATTTCTGGGGCAGGCGGAGGAAGCCTACCATCGGGCCATCTATCTCGACCCCACCCTGGCCAACGCATACACCAACCTGGGCAATCTCCGCTACAGGGCAGGCTCGGTGCAGGACGCAAAGATCCTGTACGCCAAGGCCATCGAGGTGGACCAGGATCAGCCCGAAGCCCACTACAACCTGGGTTTCCTCGGTTTCGAGGATGGCGATCTCGACGCCGCCGCCGAATGTTTCCGGCGGGCCGTGGAGCTGGACTCGACCTTCGCAGACGCTCATTTCAACCTTGCCATGACCCTCTTCCGCCTCGACCAGGATGACACGGCCCGGGTTCACTGGAAGAGATACCTGACGCTGGAGCCCACCGGCCCCTGGGCCGATATCGCGCGTCGACGTCTACAAGAAGTCAACTGAGTCAGATATTCTGAATCTCAGCCGGTCTTGCTGCAGGTTCCGCATTTGCCGTCGGCGCCGATGATCCCAATGCATGTATCGTCCGGGCAGCAGACGCGTTCATCGGGGGACGGGGACGGTTCCTTGTCGTCGTCGGCGCCCGGGTCCCTGGAATCTGTGGGCTCGTCGTCTTGAAGAACCGGGGAAGGAGCATCGCCCGAAGGGGTTTCACCCGGCTTCTCGTCACCCGTGTACGCGAGTCCGCATTCCGTGCACAGGCCGTCGGTTCCGATGATGCCGATGCATGTATCGTCGGTGCACATGACCCTGCCATCGAGGGTGAAGCCGGTCTTTTCTGTGTTGGATTCATTCATTATTGAATGGAGTATAGCCGGTTTTTGTATCGATTGATATTTCCGGTCGGTGAAAAGGGGGCTAGCTGCCGAGCTTGTCGTGCATCTTCTTGATCATGACGTCCCAGCCGTCCTTGGTGATGATCTTGTTGAACTGGGAGCGGTAGTTGGAGATCAGGCTGACGCCGTCGGTGACCATGTCCACCACCAGCCACCTGGCGCCTTGCTTGCGCATCTTGTACGTGATCTCGGTTTGTATCGCACGGGGGCCGGTGCCGTCCGCCACGATGGTCACTACCGAGGCTTTCTTTCCGTTGACCTCTTGCGATTCGTACGTGATGAGGTGATTCTTGGTGTCCTTGAGCCTGGCGACCACGTTCTTCTCGATGAGCGCGTGCAAAGTGTCGGAGAACTCCTTGCGCTGCGCGTCGGTCTTGCCTTCCCAGTGTTTGCCCAGGGAGTCCTTGCAAAGGGTCTTGAAATCCAGAAGTTGATTGACGATCTTGATGATCTTCTTTTCGTTCGCCCTGGAGTTTTCAAGGAGGGGTTTCATCTTCTTGTCGATGGACTGAATGTATGCCGTGGGTCCGGACTGTGCGTTTGCGATGCCGCTCACAGCAAAGAGCAGGACTAGCACCACTACAACCATATTCATCCGCCTCATTTTCTTACCTTCTCCTTCTTGCTTTCAGTTAAGCCGTGAAAGGCGACTTCATATAGAAAAGACGTTTTTCCAGCGGTAACTATTCACTTTTTATTACCGGCGTCAAAGTCTCCCGTCACCTTATCAAGCGCGGCGAGTCCTGCGTTGAATTCCCCAACAGATCGATGGATTGAGGCCATAATCTTGAAGTATTCCTTGAGGGCGTCTTTTACTTCTTTTGCGGCGCCGATCCCGGCTGCATGGCTCTGGACGGCGGCCGCGAGCCAGCCCTTTGTGAGTCGCTTTGATTTCTTCAATGTGCTCAGGCTGTCCCTGGCGGTGGCCACCTGGATATAGGTCTTTTCCACCTCGAGCATGATCCCTTCGAGGGCGAATTGCTGATCTGCGGTCAGGGCCGCGAGTTCCGCCTTGGCCTGGCTGAGCCGATGGACATCCAGCCCCAGATCCAGATTGTAGTTCATGCCCAGCGCCAGGGCCGGCATGTAGCCACCGTAGTTGTAGCTATCCTTGAGAACCCAGTTGTCGATGTCCGTGCGGCCGGGGGTGCGCACCCAGCGGAAGCTTATGAGCAGTGCGATGTCAGGCCAGAACTCGGAGCGGCGCAATGCGACCTTGGACTCCATTGCCTTCAAGGCGTGGCGCAACGCCTTGAGCTCGGGGCGTTTTTCCAGCGCTTTTCCCTGGTAGTCCTCGAGTCTATCGAGTTTGCGCTCGATGAGCATCTGGGGATCTTCGGGGATATCCACCCGGCCCTTGTCCACGCCGCCCACCAGGAAGCGCAGGGCGGCCAGTCCGGTCTGTTCGATCTGCCGGGTCTGGTGCACCATTTGATCGATCTCGGACTCGAACACCTTGAGCTTGATGAGATCGATCTCCGTTTCAGTGCCTTCCTGCTTTTCGAGGTTCTCCTCGACCTTCTTTCGCGCCGAGACCAGCTTCTTGCGTCCCTCTGTTATCGTGTAGAGCATCTCGCGGGCCCCGACTATGGCGTGGAAGGCGCGCTGAACGTTGAAGCGGATCTTGTGTTCGAAGGTGGGCAGGTTGGCCTCGGTGGCCTCGTACGCGTGGCCCATGGCGTTCTTGGCGTTGGAGTACTTCCCGAAGGAGTAAATGGGCAAGCCGCCCTTGAACTCCAGGGCGAAGTACGGTCCCCAACCCTGGCCCCAGTAGTCGTCGTCGCCGGTGATCTGACCGTCCCCTTCGCAGCGCATTATCCTGCCCTCTTCGCTCAGGATGTTCGTGTCGATGCAGCGATCCGGCACCATGGAGAAAGCGGCCTGGACCTTAAAACTGGAGAAAGGCGCCCACCAGATCTGGTTTACCTGGGCCTCGAGGGCCGCCAGACGATGGCGCTCCGCCGCGAGTTTCCTCGAGTTGCGAACGGCCCGGCCCATGCACTCGTTCAGCGTGAGTCGTACGGCCTTCTCGGGCGCCTCGGGGATCGCAGCGGTCTTTGTCTTGACCGCTTTTGGCCTGGCCGGGCCCTCCGACTCCTCGTCCGGTCCGGCCTTTGCGCCGGCGGAGAAAAGGAACGTTATGGTCACAAGCAGTGGGAAAATTTGCTTCATTTAAAGAATACTTAACAGAAACAGCCAAACTGAAAAACAATTTTGAAAAACATAAGTTGCCATTGAATCCTTCCTGCCTATAATCCCAATTCCGTCGGCAACGTCGGACTTTGAAAATATGGTGGGAGTAGTTCAATGGTAGAGCACCTGACTG
>JAUVAN010000479.1 GCA_030591725.1 Deltaproteobacteria bacterium | reverse complement strand
TTCTCTGGCAGCCTGCGGACTCCTTATGGGAGACAATTGGCTGGGCAAAAGAATCGTTACGGTTGATCTGTTGGGAGATGACTTTCTGAATGCGGTAAAAACCGGAGACTCTATTAAAATATCGGAGGATGGAACCGTCGAGGTACGGGGCTGACAGAAGCACGGACCAAAAGGGGCGGATTCAGCAGTCGCGCACGCTGAAGCTTAAAAAACAATGAATAGGAGGAAGGCAATGAATGGGAAAAAGACAATGAGGGCAGTTTGTGGACTCGCGTTGACCTGTCTTGCGGTGATCATATTGGGGCCTTATGTGGTACCGCCCGTTTACGCCGCGGACAGTGAGAAGGCGCTTCCTCCGGGAATCGTTTCGAAGGAAGAGCCGAAGACGTTCATGGAGGCCGTCGGCAAAATCAACGCCACACCGGCGTTTGTCGAGGCCTTGAGCAATCAACCCGATCCCGGGCCGACGATTAACCTCAACTTACTCCGCTACCGTCCGAGGGGGGACAGCAGCCGCTACGATCTCTACGGCGCCGTGGCCGGGAAGGAGATTGTGGGCGTTGGCGGCGACATCATCTATCATGGCGAGGCTATGACCGACGTCCAGAAGATCTTCGAGATGAGCGACGAGTGGGACGGCGTCGCCTACGCGATGTACCCCAGGCGCTCGGCCTACGTGCAGCTGCAGCGGGACACCGAATATCAGATGGCAATCCCCGATCGCGTCGCCGGCACGTACGAGCGAATGCTTTACTTGCTGAGTGACGGCGACGCCATCTACAAAGCCACGGGGTCCATCACAAATTTTCACAAAACCAACACGCGCGTGACGTTCTCCGAAGGCAATGTCGTTGTTTCGGAGTTTCTGCGCTTCAAGAAACCGGACGGACGCAAGGAGTATGAGAAATTTGCTAAGGCGTTCGCTCCGATGCTCAAGAAGATAGGCGGCGAGATCGCCCTGTCTGTGCGGGCGGAAATGCCGATCGTCTCGGAAGAGTATTGGGATCACTTCGTAGCCTTCCGTTTCCCGTCGATGAAGGCACTTAAGGACCTGTATCAGAGCGGCGATTTCCAAGAAGTGAATGCGCATCGCATTGCGGGTCTCGAGGCGACGTTGGCGGTGCTGTCCGAGCCTCAGAAGATGCCACCGAAGCCAAAAAATTAGGTGAACCAGGCTGCCTTTAATTTCATTGCGATGACATTTCACATGCATTGGGTGTTTGGAATGTAACGCGGTGACGGCCTTAACCAACAGCAAAGAAGGAGAAAAGCAATGATAACAGAACAACCAGTTAATAACCACGATGACCTGAGAAAGGTCACAGACAACCTTTTAAGAGAGGTTGGCCTTACCATCGAAGACGGTGGTGGAAAAGTAACATTTGCAGGAAAAGATCCTGTACGAAAAACCGTAATGAAGGTCGGTGCTTTTACAGCCTCAATTCTGGCTGCCAACTCGGTTGCCACTGCCGCCATCTGGCGCGAGCGAACAGGCGAAGTTCAGGACATCCACGCTGATATGAGAAAGACCTGGGTCGAGCAGAGCCCGTGGCAGATGGATGCCTTGAAATACACCACGATTAATGGTGTCTCGAAGATGTTCAATTTGAACCTGTTTGGTACCGGTTCGACCATCCTGGTACCCACTCTGGACGATCGCTGGATGGCGATGTGTCCGATGTATCCGTCGCAGGAGCACAAGATCCTGAGCTTGCTCAACTGCGGGCCGGATGCGGGGCAGCTGACCCAGGCCTCCATGAAGAGGAACGCGGACGACATGGAAGCAGAGGCGATGGACATTCAAGTGCCGTTTCACAAGGTGCGCACCCAGGAGGAATTCCAGGCCACTGAGCATTGGAAATACCATGCAGGTACCCCCTTGATATCCATCGAGAAAATCGGCGAAAGCGATCCTATACCATTGCCTCAGGGCAAACGGCCTCTCTCGGGTCTTAAGGTGCTGAGCTTCGTCAAGGCCGTTGCCGGTCCCAGTTGCCCACGCCAGTTGGCGGCTCAAGGGGCAGAGTGTCTTAACCTGGATATGCCCGACTGGGTCGAGTTCGGGAACTTCTTCTTCCAGT
>JAUVAN010000317.1 GCA_030591725.1 Deltaproteobacteria bacterium | reverse complement strand
GAGAAGGGCATGAAGGGCTACGGGCTGACCGTGTTCGAGGGCACCGAACCCGAGAAATTTCAGGTGGAGGTTGTGGGCGTGGTCCCCAATTTCTTTCTCCGCCAGGACATCATTCTGGTCCGGGTTTCCCACCCGGTCACCGACAGGGCCGGCGTCATCGGCGGCATGAGCGGATCTCCGATCTACATCGACGGACGCCTGGCGGGCGCCCTGGCCTACGGATGGAGTTTTCAGAAGGAGCCGATCGCCGGTGTCACGCCCATCAAGAACATGCTCGACGTGCTCAAGAGGAAGATCGGCAAGAACAGACCCACCGTTCCCATGCGCCTTGCCCGGGTTTTCTTGCCTTTCGTTTCCGACATGGCCCGCCAGGGCCCGATAGAGCCCATCGGTTTCCATGCCTCCTTTCGCGTGGGCAACGACAACCTTCTCGCGCCTGCCCGCACGCCCATAACCCTTTCCGGTTTCGTCGGTTCGGCGATGGGGATGATCGAGGAAACCCTTTCCAATTTTGGGATGATTCCGATGATGGGCGGCGCAGGGGGGAAGGGCGCCAAGGATCCCGGCAAATTCGTTCCTGGCGGCGCCATCGGGGTGCAACTGGTTCGCGGTGACATGAGCGCCACGGGGATCGGGACGGTTACGGCTGTGCGCGACGAGAACGTGCTCGCCTTCGGCCACCCCATGTTCAACATGGGCCAGGGGCTTCTGCCCGTAACCACCGGACGCATCCACACCGTGATCGCCTCCCTGAGAAAATCCAACAAGCTCGGCAGTCCCCTGGGCGAGATAGGAGCGCTGGTGCAGGATCGCCAGGCTTGTGTCGTCGCCCGGACCGACCGCCGCGCGCCCATGATCCCGGTGACGTTCAAGCTGGAGGATTCGAGGAGCGGCAGAAGTGAAAAGTATCGGGTGGAGTTGATCTCCCATCGCCTTCTCACGGCCAGATTCCTCCACGCGGTGCTCGTCAATATCATCCAGAACGCAGCTTCGGACGCGACGGATGTGACCGCGGAGATCACCGGGCGCATAACGGTATCCGGCCGGGATCCGATCAAGCTCCATGACGCGGCCATCTCCAGGAGAGGATTGGCTTCTCTTGCCAGGTACTTTCGACCGTCCGGCATCGTCGCGGCGATACTCGCGAATCCGTTCGAGGACGCGACCATCGAGGCGCTCGAGTTCGACGTTCAGCTACGGTATGGCCTGGAGTATTCCACCATCGTCGGCGCGTATATCACCGCCCAGAACCCCGCTCCCGGTGACGTTATTAATCTGCACGTGCGCCTTCGCGCTTACGGGGGCGACGAGCGGATCGTGACCATACCCATCAGGATTCCGGAGACCTCCCAGGCCGCGAAAATACAGATTCAAGTTGGGGGCGGCGACGCCATGACGCCGGTGATGCCCACGCCCCAGAACCTGGACGACATGATCAAAAACGTCGAGCGTTTCTATCCACCTCAATCCATCGTCGTCAGCGTTAACATCCCCGGAGAGGGTGTCTCGCTTCGGGGACACGTGCTGGAACAGCTCCCGAACTCGGCCGTGTCGGCGCTCAAGCCGTCGGTCGGGGTGGAGCAGCTGACAACCCATCGCACTGCACTCACAGAGGTGTACCCGACTTCTCACCTTGTTGCGGGCAAGGAGACCATTACCATTACAGTTGGAAGCCGGAGGAACCGATGAGCTTCGACAGATTCATCCCACAATGTCTCCTTGGCGCCCCCCTGCGACGGTCCATTGCGCTCGTGGGGCTCCTGACGATCCTGGCCGCTTCTTTCTCCGCACACGCCGGTGGAACCCGAATATGGGAACTGGCCGGGTTCGCAGAGCTGGACAAGGGCGAGCTGAAGCAGACCACCGTTTCCAGTCGCGGAGAGGTGACCGTCGGCGCGATGGCATCCAGGTTGGATCTCGACGACGTCGGACTCGTCTGGAGCGCGGTGAAAGGCAAGGCCGGAGTCATCTACCTGGGCACCGGGTACGACGGCAAGATCTTCCGGGTAAAGGGGGGCAAGGCTACCCTGATCGCCACGACGGATCAGCTGGTCGTCACATCCCTCGCCCTCGACAAGCGGGGCGATCTCTACGCGGCGGCGTTGCCGGACGCGGTAATATGGAAGATCCCCAAACCGTCGAAGATCGTCGCCGGCAAACCCGTCAAGGCAACGAAGTGGACGACCCTGCCGAGTGATGTCAAGCACGTGTGGGCGCTGGTATTCAAAGATCAGGGCAAGACGCTTTACGCCGGCACCGGCCCCCAGGGACAGATCTTCGCCGTGGGTCCGGATGCAAAGGCCTCCGTCTACATGGACACGGACGAGGAGCACATAATGTGTCTCGTTGACGCAGGCAAGAATCGCCTCCTCGCGGGAACCAGCCCCGGCGCTCTCCTGCTCGAGATCACGGGGCCGGGACGCTCGTCCGCGCTGGCGGATTTCGACGCCACCGAGGTCAAGGCGATCGTTCATCGAAAGGGCGACATAGTGGTGGCGGTCAACAAGTTCAAGACTCCCCCCGCCATACCGACCAAACCAAAGATCACCACCCCTTCCATCGGGACAATCATCAGCAAGCTGTCCACAACCAAGCCTTCCCGGGTGGGTGACGGCGAGCTGCACCGCCTGCACGAGAACGGCGCCATGGAGAAACTCTGGAACCGCAAAAAGGTCCACGTGGTGTCCCTTGCGATCGATGGGAAATCCAGGATTTATGCGGGGCTCGCCACGGGGGGGAAGATCGTTTCCGTGGACGAGGACCGGCTCACGCGAACGGAACTGGATCTGGATGAACGTCAGGTGATGGTCCTTCTGACGCGCGGCGACGAGCTGGTCTTCGCCGCCACCGGAGATGCCGGCGCGGCCTACAACATCAGCGCCCCTCGTCCCTCCGAGGCGCAATACCTCTCGCCGCCACTCGACGCCGGGACCATCGCCCTGTGGGGTCGCCTGCGCTGGTTCGGTCATGGCAAGTTGAGGGTTCAGTCCCGATCGGGCAACACTCTGGCGCCGGACAGGAGCTGGAGTGATTGGTCGAAGGATCTCAAGAACGGCGGCGCAGTTCCCAGCAAGCGGGCTCGATACCTCCAGCTCAGGTTCTCCTTTGCAAGGGACAAGAAGGCCGTCCTGCGGAGCGTGGAGCTCTCGTTCGCGCCGATCAACAGGCGGGCGGTCATAACGGAGGTCAACCCGGATTCGCCGTTCTTCAAGGTCGGCAAGACATCCACGAGCAAGTCCACCAAGAAGGATGTCCTCGAGCCCAGCAAGCGAACGATAATCGCGCGCGTCGAGTCAAAGAAGAAACGCGCCGAGCTCAAGCTCAAGTGGAAGATGGACAACCCGGATAGTGATAAACTGCGCTACCGGCTGTGGTATCGCGCGGTGGGTCGCAAGGTCTGGCGACCGATCCTCAAGGATGACTACGTGCTCACCGTGAGTAGCTACGCCTGGAACACGGAATCGGTCCCGGAGGGACGATACCAGATCAAGCTCCTGGCGGACGACTCCCCGAGTAACGATCCTTCCGAGGCGCTGTCCGACAAATACATTTCCGTGCCGGTGCTCGTGGACAATCACCAGCCCACCGTGGACGCCCTTGGCTTTGCCGCCGGCAAGGTAAAGGGAAAGGCGAAGGACAGTTTCTCGGCCATCAGCGCCCTTGATTTCTCGGTGGACGGCGGGCCGTGGATGCCGATCTTTTGCGTGGACGGCATCTTCGACGAGGTTGTCGAAGAGTTCGACTTCAAGCTCACCGAGAAGCTCGAACCGGGCCCGCACGCCATCGCGGTGAGGGCCTATGATCGAGCTGGAAACATGGGATCCGCCGAGATCCATGTAGAAACAAAGTAAGGGCGAAACCATGTTTTCGCCCACTAATACCGACATGTCTTCACCCACCTTCGCCGATCAGCTTAAAGAAAAACGCGTGGGGCTGGCCCTGGCCTCCGGGTTCTTTGGTTTCTACCATCACGCGGGAGTATTGACGGCCCTGCATCAACGGGGAATCCGGCCGACGCGGATCTCAGGCGCCAGCGCAGGCGCTCTGGTTGCGTCAATGTACGCGTCGGGATCTTCGCCTGCGCAAATCGCCGAAGATCTCCTGGCCGTGAAGCGCTCCGACTTCTGGGACGCCCACTGGCCCTGGTCGCGCACTGGTTTCGGCCTGCTGGCCGGTCACAAGTTTGCCTCGGTGCTGTCTAGGACCCTGCCGGTCCACCGTTTCGAGGATTGCGATATCCCCCTGTCGGTCAACGCCTACGATATCGAGGAGGGTCGCACCCGTCACCTGGACAGCGGGGCGCTGATCCCTGCGGTCCGGGCTTCGTGCGCAGTGCCGTACCTCTTCTCTCCGGTGGAGATCGATGGGCGTCGCTACTGGGACGGCGGGTTCGCCGAGAAGACACCGATGGTACCGTTCTTTCTGGATTCGGATGTCGACGTGGTGATCGTTTCCTACATGCCGCCCAGAGAAGATCGTCCCGAGAACAAGAAGAGCGGCATCCTGTCTTTCCTGCCGTCGCCATCATCCTTTTTTGCCGACACTCCTCCGGACGAGCGCCTCGAACGTGACAAGGCATCTGTCCGGTTGTTGAGGGATGCCGGCAAGAGAGTAATGGTGCTGGCGCCAAAGCGCGTATGGCTAGGACCGTTCTCCCTCGATCGAGCCGGCGCCGCCATGGACCAGGGCCGCGAAGGCGCGCTGGAAATCCTCGACTCCAACGACGAAACCGCGCTGGGAGCCCCCACGCTGAGTTGAAGAGGGCCAGGGGGATTACGTCATTTTACGGTGATCGTTTTTGATCGTAGGTCCGTGGTTTACCCCTGAAGATCTATCACATCTTTAACGATGCATTTCGCCCGGCCCTGTACCGCGGAAATAAATCCCGCGGCCAGAAATGCGCCACTTCGTGTCGGAAAGGGCTTCGCCCTGAAGCACTGAGAACCCT
>JAUVAN010000207.1 GCA_030591725.1 Deltaproteobacteria bacterium | reverse complement strand
GGCGTCTGCACGGGAGGCACACCGATCACGTGCACCAGCGACACGTGCAACACCCGCGTATGCGACGGTGATTCCACGTGCTCCGTAACAATACTCACGGGCAATGTTTGCGATGACAGCGATCCGTGCACGACCGGGACTACATGCGATTCCCTGGGGAGCTGCGCCGGGGGCACCCCTGCAGCCATTTGCGGCGACTTGACTTGTGAGTGCGACGAGACAACTTGCAACTGCCCGGATGATTGCGGCTCCTTCTGCGGCGATGGTTGCTGTAACGGCACGGAGAACTCTTCCACGTGCCCGGCGGATTGCAGCGGTTGCCCCGTCTCGGTGTTGACCGGGAGCTATACCGCCGATTCAGCCGCTGACATACTGGCCCTCGCGGGGATCACCGAGATCACCGGCAATCTCACAATAACGGGAAACGTCCTGACCGATCTCACAGGTCTGGAGTGCCTGAACGAGGTGGGTGGCGACTTCAGGGTCAACTTCAGTACATCCATACAGAACCTCACCGGCCTGGAGAATCTCACCACTGTCGGGGGATATTTCCGTGTGTCGCAGTGTACACCGCTCACCACGATCCTCGACCTCGAGAGCCTGGACTACATCGGCCCGACGGAGGATCTCATGATCTACAACAATCCTTTGCTGCCCCTGTGCGAAGCCGAAAATCTTCGGGATCACCTGGCTTCCTTCGGATGGACCGGAGGAGTGTTCCTTTCTTCGGGCAACGACGACACCGGAACCTGCCCATGATCATCGCGTTTTCTACCCCCCAGGAGGCTCCAATCAACTTTACAGCTATGGAAAACAGACAAGATTCTGTATAATCTTGTTCATTCTCGTATTATTGTTTGAAGCCTTATTGAATCTTTTTGTTTGATCGGGTGCCAATGTGAACCAGGGATCGAGCCAGAGTCCTTCGTCTTCACCGCCGTCTCTCGGGCGTGGGAAGGTCGGAAGGTATGATGTACTATTCCCTCTAGCCTCGGGCGGAATGGCTAGCGTCTATGTCGGGAGGCTCTCGGGAATGGCCGGTTTCCAGCGACTGGTAGCGATCAAGATAATCCACGCACACCTCTCGAGAGAGACCGCTTTCGTCAAAATGTTTCTGGATGAGGCCCGCCTGGCCGCCGGAATCCACCACCCCAACGTGGGCGAGATCATGGAAGTAGGGGATGACGATGGTCTCCTGTTCATGGTGGGGGAACTGGTGATGGGGCAGAGCATATCCGAGTTGTTCCGGCGGGCGGGCCACACGGGTTCCAAGATTTCGGACGACATCTCCGCGTGGGTAATTTCGAGGGTCTGCCTCGGACTCCACGCCGCTCACGAGCTCCTGGACCACACCGGCAAATCGCTCAAGCTGGTGCACCGTGACGTCTCGCCGAAAAACATCCTTATTTCGTACAACGGGACCGTCAAGCTGATCGATTTCGGGGTGGCCCATGCCCAGGGGCGTCTGTCTCATACCGACGCGGGAACCCTGAAGGGGAAGATCGGGTTTATGCCACCGGAGCAGATAATGGGGGAGAAGGTCGATCGCCGGGGTGATGTTTTTTCGCTGGGTGTAGTGCTCTACAAGATGGTGACAGGGCGTGCGCCATTCCGGGGAGAAAGCGACGGCGAGAGGATTCACAAGATCCTCCAGGGCAATTTCGAGCCGCCCAGAAAAATTGCCCCGGAGCTGGACGGTGTCCTCGAGGATATCATTCTCCGAGCCATGGCAACCAAACCTGACGAGAGATTTTCCTCGGCGGCTCAGATGAATTCCGATCTCGAAAGCTACCTGCGCACCAGGACGGCGAGCGTCGGTTCGTTGCAGATGGCCGAGTTGATGAAGGAAATGTTCGAAGAAGATATCTTCGAGTTCCAGTATCGATTGCAGACCAGCTCGGCGGAACCGGCGAACGGTGATCAAGAGGATCTCCTGATGGGAGCGAGGAGTGATGCGGTCGGATCTCTTAAATCGGAGCCGCCGACGGCTGCGGGGACGCCTGCGGCGATCGAGCACGGAACGATCCGGAGGATGCGTTCAAGTAAACTGGGGCTGGGTATTGGAATAGCCGGTGCGCTTCTGGCAGTCGCTGTGATCGCATGGGTTGTGACATCAGGGGGTTCGGAACCTGAAAAGGTGGCGCCGGCGGTCGTGCTCCCGGTCACGGAACCGGAGCCGAAGGTCGAAGAGGAAATCCCGGTGGTCGAGGAAGAGAAACCGCCCTCAATGATCACTCTGGACATAGAGCCGAAGAATGCAGTAATCAGCGTGGACGGGAAGTCCGTGGAAAAAGGCACGACCGAGTTGAGTTTTCCGGCCGATGGCCTGAGGCACGAGTTGAAGGCGTCTGCGGCGGGATACGTAGACGATATTGTGACCTTCGTTTCCGACAAGGATCAGACGATAGAGCTTCATCTCAAGCGGGTCTGGAAGAAAAAGAAGAAGAAACTGAAGCTGAAGGGGAGTCCATACGGGTGAGATTGATACTTTCATTATTGGTTACTGCCGGTCTTCTCGCGGTTTGCATGAATAGTGCGATAGCCGACGATGACAAGCAGGACGGGAACAAGGCGAAGGCGGCCGAGTATTTCGCCAAGGGTGAGCGTTTGTTCGATTCCGGAGACTACGCCAGGGCAGCGGGGGCTTTTCTCCTTGCTTACGATCTCGCACCCCATCCGATGGTCCTTGCCAACATTGCCATGTCTTACGACAAGGCGGGTAGTGTCGTGAAGGCCATCGAGTTTTATGAGAAATACGTCACCAGTCTCAAAAAAAAGAAGGAGCGGAAGAAGATCAAGGCCCGGCTGAAGGAGTTGTCTTCAATGGTTGGAGAGTTGTCGGTCGAGTGCCCGTCGGCGAGCTGTCGCATCGAGATCGACACGATAGATCGCGGCGAAGCGCCGGTGCTCATTGCCGTGGAGATCGGGTTGCACCGCGTGGAGGCGTTTGACGGCAAAAACAAGATCGCTGCAGTCGACGCCAGGGTCGTGGCGGGTGAAGTCTCCAGGGTCGAGTTGTTCCAGCGGGAGATAATTTCCGAAGAAAAGGAAGAGGAGTCCGTCGAGGAACCCATTGAAGAGACTCCTGGAGAACCGGTACCAGAAGAAGAGGGAGTGACGCTCGGGGCCGGATTCTGGATATCGGCCGGAGCGACTGTTGCGGCGGGGGCTGTCGCAGTTGTGTTCGGCGTAAAGGCGGTGAAGGCCAAGGAGGATTTCGACGCAACCGGCGGCACCGACGAGGACCTCATGGATCAGGGCGAGCGGGATCAACTGATCACCAACGTGATGATCGGCATAACATCGGCCGCAGCTGCCTGCGCTATCGGCTTTCTGATATATGACCTCAAATCTGGCGGCAGCAAGAAGGAGGAGCCGGTGGCCGTGGTCCCCGGGCCCGGTCTCGGGCTCGCCGTGGTTGGACGGTTTTAGTCTGCTTTATTCCCGTCGAGAGTTGTTACCATCCTGTCGAGTGATCGCAGGTCCGAGACGTTGTGAACAGCAACGTCCGGGTCGGGCAGGTTGAGGCGAACAAGGCCGCGCAGCACCTTCCCCGGGCCGATCTCCACGAAATCCGTTATCTCTTCTTGGGCCAGGCGCTTCATGACGAGATCCCATCTCACCGGGGTGACCAGCTGACCCGCGATCAGGTCCCTTATCTCGTCCGGATCGCTCGATTCGCGACCGTGTCGGTTGAACACCATTTTTACGGACGGTACGGAAAGCTCCAGATCGTTCAGCGCCTCCTTGAACTTCGCGACCGCCGGGCGCATGTGCTCGCAGTGCCAGGCTCCGGAGACACGAAGGGGCGTGACCCTGACATCCTGTTCTCGCCGCAATGCTTGCGCGATCCTGTCGAGGACTGCGGGATCTCCGGAGATCGCCACCTGGCTCGGAGCGTTGACGGCAGCAGCCGCGACAACGCCTTTTTCGCGAAAGGTCTCCACCGTTTTGAAGACCTTCTCCACGTCGAGACCGGTCACCGCGATCATCGCGCCTTTCTGGAGCTTCGCCGCTTCGTCCATGGCCTCGCCCCTCACCGCCGCGAGGGATACCGCATCGCGTGGGTCGACCGCCCCGCATGCCGCCAGCGCAGGAATCTCTCCCACCGAATGCCCGACGGTGACCCACGGTTCCACCCCGGCGTCGACGATCCTCTTCCACAGGCCCAGGCAAACCGCGGTCATGGCCGGTTGAAGAAATCCAGTTCGCGCGAGCTTCTTCGACGGACCCCGGGCGCACGTAAACGCTACATCTTCACCGATCGCAACGGACGCGCGGTCTACCAGCTCGTCCAGAAATGGATCGCGACCGAACATGTCGCGGCCCATGCCCACATCCTGGGCTCCCTGCCCGGGAAAAAGGAAAGCTATGCGTGACATTCAGCTCACCGCCGAAGTGAGCCCGCCGTCCACGACGATCTCCTGACCCACGATATAGCCGGCATCAGGGGACACCAGGAAAGAAATGACTTTTGCAACCTCCGAGGGGTCGCCGAATCGCTTGAGGAGGATCCGATCCATTGCGGACCGCTTGACTTGCCTGGGCATCTTCGCGGTCATCTCGGTCTCGATGAACCCGGGAAGCACCGCGTTCACGCGAACGCCTTTTGGCGCCAGCTCCGCCGCCATGGACCTGGTAAAGGCCACCAGCCCGCCCTTGGACGCGCAGTAGTTCGACTGGCCGGCTATTCCGAAGATCGCCGCGATGGAAGACACGGTGACGATGGCGCCGCTCTTCGCGGTCAACATGGGGCGGCATGCGGCTTTTGCAAAACGAAACGCTCCGACCAGGTTGGTCTGGATCACGTCGACGAAATCCTCTTCCTTCATCATCATGAGGTATTGGTCGCGCGTTATCCCGGCGTTGCACACGAGGATGTCCAGCTTCCCATGGCCGGACACAACTTCCTCCACCGTGGAGGTAACGGCCTGCGAATCCCTGGAATCGCAACGAACCGAGGTGGCGCTCCATCCGGCGGCAGCACAGCTCTCCTCCAGTTCCCTGGCCGCGCTCTCCCCCTTGACGAAGGTGAACGTGACGTTGGCCCCGCAGGCACAAAGATCTTCCACCACGGCGCGCCCGATTCCACGGGATCCGCCCGTTACGAGCGCTGTTTTTCCTTCCAGATTTCTCGACATCGCATGCCTTTCTCACCGCTCACCAGACCAACAAGTGTCCCTCTCCCACCGCAGCGATCCTGTTTCCCCGGGACGCTGCGGCCACGATCCAGTCGGCCGATAGAACCTCGGTAACGAGCACCCGTCCGGCCTTGCCGTCGGCGTCGATCTGAATCAACCCGCTCGTCATCGCACAACTCAACACACCGCTATCGCTCAACCACTCCAGCATTCCCTTGCAGCGAGCGCCCATGCTGCCGCCGTATGGTTTCGGATCATTCGCAGAGCGCTTCACTTCGACCGTCATCAAACCCTTTTTCTCGTGGGAGATGAAGAGCCGTCGCCCCTTTTCATCGAGGGCGATATCCTCCACGGCGTACGGATCGAGATCGATCTGGGTCAACATTGCGCGCCGGTTGATCTCCCAGACGCGCACCACGGTGCTCGTGGAGTCGTACTCCAGCGTTGCAAAACGACTCCCGTCTCCGCTCACTGCCAGGCGATCGATAGGGCCGCGCTCTTTTCTCGGTGAAAGCCTCCAGGCGATGGTTCCGTCCGACAGGTACCACAGGGTGACCTCTCCCGATTCTCCGGCGACGGCCATGACGTGCCCGGGCGGAATACTCCGCGCGGTCCTTCCCTTCGACGGTATCGTCATGTGCTGACCGCCGCAAAGCGCGTCGAACCGGTGCATCTCACCGTCGGCCGCAAGGGCCACCACCCACCGCCCGTCCGACGAAAAAGCGATGTGGACCACGCCTCCCGAGTCGGGAGGGAAGAGGGATTGCCAGATGACTCGCGGCTCGAGTGATATGTCGTACATCTCCATTCGGGGCCGCAACCCTCCGATGGCCATCGCCAACATTTTTCCGTCCGGGCTGAGGGCTAGCGCACGCGCTTCCTTGCTCACCCCGGGGAGGTTGCACACGGGTCGACCGGGCTTTGCGTTCTTCACGCAGACCGACGGTGGCGGCGGCTCCACCCACTCCATCAGCTCCCGGGCATCCACGGAGGAGGAGACACGGGCCCCCACTATCCTCATCTCGAATCTGGGCGAGGGATCGAAACGCTGGCCGATGGGTTCGAGGATCCAGCGAATCGCAATCCCCCTGTCGAGATCCTCGTCCGTCACCTTTTCCTTCAGCGGGCGCAACGTGAGAGCGTCGCCCCTGACGACGAGGACGAGCCCGGCCACTTTTGGCCACCGAACGTGCTGTGGATTCACCTGAACCGACGGTTTTTGCGACCCCAGGCTGGAGTCGAGACAGAACTGGGCTTCTTGATCATCGCTCACGTACGAAAAGCGCCTGCCGGGAAACTCCCCGGGGGCGAGCAGGGTTTCGAGAGCCTCCTCCGTCACGGTTCCATCCTCACCGACGAGGGACGGCAGGTCCGCGTACACCGTGCTGGAAGTCAACGACATGGCAAGGATGAACGCCGCCGCGACGCATCGCTTGCGCCACGCTCTCACCTGTGGGCTCCGCGAGCGTCGAGGATCACCTTCTCGCCGTCATCGGATGCTGCGAAGCCGACATCCACCGCAGGGATTCCCTGCGCGCGCAGGCGTGAAACCATTTTGGCCGACGAGCTCTCGTCGAGGGCGATGAGCAGACCGCCGGAGGTTTGTGGATCGCACACGATGTCCACCATGTGCCGCTCCACGCCCGACTCCACCACGAGGCACTCTTTCCAGTGCTTCTCGTTGCGGTGCAACCCCTCGGGCAAGAGACCCATGTCGGCGTACGTGACCGCCGCAGGGAAATAGGGCAGCTTGCCGACGTCTATGCGCACGGACACACCGCCTCCCTCGATCATCTCACGGACATGACCTAAGAGACCGAAACCCGTCACGTCGGTGCAGGCGCTGACCGGAAAATCGCGCATGATCTTGGCCGCATTTTGGTTGAGAGTGGACATTGACTCGATAACGGCCTCGATTGCCGTTTGATCTGCCAGCTCGGCTTTTACGGCGGTGTTCACGATGCCCGTGCCCAGCGGTTTGGTGAGCACCAGGCGATCCCGGTCCCGGATTCCCCGGTTGGTCAACACCTGGTCCGGATGCACGGTGCCGGTGACGGAGAGTCCGTACTTGAGCTCCGGATCGGTGACGCTGTGACCTCCTACGAGGGTAACCCCGGCCTCCTTCAGCTTGTCCAGCCCGCCCGCGAGGATCTTCTGGAGCACCGAGATGTCCATGGTGTCGATGGGAAAGCCGACGATGTTCATGGCGCAGATGGGAGTGCCGCCCATGGCGTAGACGTCCGACAGGGAATTGACCGCCGCGATCTGTCCAAAGGTGAAGGGATCGTCGACGATGGGCGTGAAGAAATCGACCGTCTGTACAATGGCCAACTCGTCCGTCAGGCGGTACACCCCCGCGTCGTCGGATCTGTCCAGCCCGACGATCAGATTGGGATCGCGGTCGAAGGTCAACCCACAGAGCGCCGCGGCCAGGTCCCCCGGCCCGAGCTTGGACGCT
>JAUVAN010000251.1 GCA_030591725.1 Deltaproteobacteria bacterium | reverse complement strand
TCTGGACCGACAACAGCCTGACCGAGGATGTCTATTACTATGGAATAAGAGGGCGATTGCTGGACGAAGAGGGCGCCGGAAGAGAAAACGCCATCACGTCCTCCGACGAGGACTTCCAGATCAACACTACCATGTCAGAGGGTCAGCAGCTTCCTGTTCCGACCACGATGCCGGACGGGCGGTTCGCCGTGAGCTGGCAGGATTGGAGCGCCTCTGACGGATCCGGTTCAGGAATCATGGGCCGCGTGTTCTCGGCTGACGCTGATCCACTCACTACCGATCTCACATCAGAGGGTGATGATTTTCAGATCAATACAACGTTCATGAATGCCCAGATCACTCCCGAAATCTGCAGCGTGGATGAGTGGTTCTTTTCGGCCTGGGAGGACAATAGCAGCGCCTCTCCGGATGACCTGGGCTCATCGATACGCTATCGACTGCTACCGGGACCATAGGGGCCGGTTTACGCGAGGAGGAGTTCCAATGAGATGGATCCTGATTGTTTCGGCGCTGTGCCTCTGGGCCTGTGAGAGCGGGAGCGCGCCCATGACACCCCTGGACGGTGGAACCGACGCCGACAGTGACTCGGACACGGACGGAGATACGGATGGGGACACGGACACCAGCACCGAAGACTGTCCCGAGGGTTGGTGTGGAGATGTCTGTTGCGAGGATGACGAGATCTGTCACGAGGGTGAGTGCATCCCCGATCAGGGCGACTGCGTGGACAACCAGGAATGCCAGGAAGACAGCTACTGCGACGAAGGAACCTGTGTCCCCTGGGGCGTGGGCGAGTTCGACACGGATTGCACTCAGATGTCGATCGCAGGCCTGTTCCAGCCGGGTATACAGTGTGAGTTCACCACTCCGCCGACTTCCGATCCGTACCCCGACCATGTCAGGGTTCTCAGCACCCCGATGGTCGTGGATTTCGATTTCGACGATGACCCGAGCACTATAAACCCGTCCATCATCGTGATGACCTATGACGGCGATGACGGGTCTTCCGGTTTCTACCTCGGTTCTCACGGAGTGATCCGGGTGCTCGACGGCAGCACGTGCAGTCTTCAGTACAACGTGGGCAGCCAGTTGAACGGATGCAACTCACCGGCGATCGCCGATCTGGATCTGGACGGACGCGCCGAGATCATCGCCCACACAGGGTACGGTGGAATTGTTGCCTATCGATATAACGATACCCTGGACGTCTTCGAGGTTCACTGCCAGGGCTCCCTGAGCTTCGCCGCGGAATCGAGCGGCTGGTCCGCACCGTCCGTATTCGATCTGGACGATGACGGCTCACCCGAGATCATGTCCGGCGGCATCATCTACGACGCCGACTGCAATCTGCTGGACGACGGGCTGGGCCTGACGGGACACATGTACTCCGGCGCCGGTTATCCGGTGGTCGGCGATCTGGACGGCGAGCTCGACACTCTCGGTAATCCGTCGGTGGAGATGCCCACCGGCGCAGAACTGTATCGTTTCGACACCACGAGCCAATCCTGGCAGGAGGTATGGAGCGGCGGCACGATGGGATACATCGCGATCGCCGACTTCGGCACGTACGGCGACAATCCGCTCCTGGACGACCGCATGACACTGGACGGAATCGCGGAGATTGTAGTCGTCACGGCGCCCTCGGTGAGAATAACCACCATGGACGGTCGCTTGATTTTCGGACCGGTGGACATGCCGTCCGGGCAGGGGGGCGGCCCGCCGACAATCGGCGATTTCGACGGCGACGGCCTGGCCGAGGTATCGTGCTCTGGCTCCGACTCCATCGCGGTCTTCGACATAGACTGCACGGGCCTTCCGGACATGGTCTATTGCGGATCTCTGAACACCAACGGGGTACTGTGGTGGCAACCATCACAGGATCATTCCTCCAACAGGACGGGCTCGTCCCTGTTTGATTTTGAGGGCGACGGGCGCGTCGAAGTCATCTATGCAGACGAGGCATTTACCAGAGTATACGACGGGCAGACGGGCGAAGTGGTTTTCAGCCAATATCACTCGTCGTGCACCTGGAATGAGAACCCGATAGTTGCCGACGTGGACGGTGACTTCAACGCAGAGCTGATCGTGCCCTCCAACATTAATTGCGGCACCATACCCTCGACCATGGGTGCCTTGACGTATCCGACGAGCCCCCTGGGGAACCCAATGGATCCCCTGTTCAAGGGGCTACGCTGCGACGTCAACACCGACTGCATCAGCGGCAACTGCGACATGAGCTACTGTCGCTGCGCATCGGATGCGGATTGTGGCGGCGCCGGCACCGGGTTCGTCTGCGCCCCGCCGCCGACGACAACACCGGGCACCGGAGATACTTGCCGTGCCGAGTGGCTCGGATCGTACAACGGGATCAGGGTCTATTCCGACGTTGCGGATCGATGGGTCGGTTCACGCACCATCTGGAGCCAGCACGCATACTCTGTGACGCACATCGAGGAGGACGGGACCGTTCTTCCAACCTCCAGCTGGGACCAGAACTGGCTCGTGGGCGACATGAACCACTTTCGGCAAAACGTACAGGGGGACGCCACTCCCTTCTCCTCTCCGGACATGACCGCGCAAGACGGTCAGTTCACCTGCAACTCGGAAGGTCATGCAATCCTGCAGGTCGAGGTCTGCAACAGAGGCACTCAATCTGTGGGCGCCGGCGTACCTGTGGCGTTCTACGATAACCCCACCCTCGTGTGCCTCTCTGATACAGCCGCTATAATTCCACCCGGAGACTGCGAGATACTCAACTGCACATGGGAATCCCCGCCAATCTCGGCGGCAAACGCTGTAGACGTCACGGCCATAGCGGACGACGACGGCACCGGCTCCGGGGAAAACACCGAATGTGTCGAGGGCAATAACAGCGCCGTGATCCCGGACGTGTTCTGCATTCCGGGACCCGAGTAGATCAAACCGGAACAAAAACAAATCCCCCTAAATCCCTTGCTCCGACACTACAATAATGCTACGAACCGTCCGCTCGAATCGGTACAAGGAAAAAACGATGTCAAACAAATGCGAAATATGCGGCAAGGGTCCCATGTCGGGAAACAGAGTAAGCCACTCGAATCGCAGGACCAGGCGGGTCTCCAATCCAAACCTCCAGAAGGTGAAGGCCGTCGTCAACGGAACTCATAAGCGCGTCCGCATCTGCACTCGTTGCCTGCGCTCCGGCAAAGTCGAAAAGCGCGCCAACTAGCCCCCTCCCAAATTTTCCCGAACGACTGTACAATGCCCCGATGACAGAGGATCTTTTCTCCAGAGCCGTGGACGGCGACCATGCCCTGACCCCGCTCGCGGACAGGATGCGGCCGAGTTCCCTGGACCAGTTCGAGGGCCAGGAACACATCCTCGGCAAGGGGCGATTTCTCGAGCGGGCCATCCGGGCCGATCGCGTCCCCTCCCTGATTCTCTGGGGACCTCCCGGTACGGGCAAAACCACCCTCGCCCGGGTGCTGGCCAACCACACCGGCGCCCTGTTCGTCGCCCTGTCCGCGGTGGGCGGCACCGTCAAGGAAGTGCGCGCCCTGATCAAGGACGCTGGCGAGCAACGCCGTGCCTTTCGAAAGCGAACCATCCTCTTCATCGACGAGATCCACCGGTTCAACAAGGCCCAACAGGACGCGCTTCTTCCCAGCGTGGAAAAGGGCGTGGTCACGCTGGTAGGAGCCACCACGGAGAACCCGTCGTTCTCGGTGATCTCCGCGCTCCTCTCGCGTTGCAAGGTGCTGACCCTCGAACCCCTGGACACGGAGACGCTCAAGAAAATCCTCAAACGCGCTCTGGGCGACAGTGATCGCGGGCTGGCCCTGACAAATGTGGAAGTCGCAAACGACGCGCTCGATTTCATGGCGGCCGGCGCTCGCGGAGACGCCCGACACGCGCTGTCCACGCTCGATCTGTCGGTCCGTCACGCCATGGATGGTGAGAAGCCATTCGTGGTTGATTTGGCCTGCGCGCAAGAGGCGGCCCAGTCAAAAGCGCTTCTCTACGACAAGGCCGGCGAGGAGCATTACAACGTAATCTCGGCCTTCATCAAGAGCCTGAGAGGCTCCGATCCGGACGCCGCGATCTACTGGATGTTTCGCATGATCGACGCGGGGGAAGACCCTCTGTTCGTCCTGCGGCGCATGATCATCTTCGCCTCGGAGGACATCGGCAACGCCGACCCTCACGCCCTGCAGGTGATCATGGCTGCGGACGCCGCGTACCAGCGAGTGGGAATGCCTGAGGGCGCCTACCCCCTCGCCCAGGCTTGCACATACCTGGCCTGCGCCGCAAAATCCAACGCCCAGGTGAACGCCATCTCCGGTCCTCGCAGCGACATCCGCGAGCACGGACCGTTGCGGGTGCCCCTCAAGCTCAGGAATGCCCCGACCTCGCATATGAAGGACTGGGGCTATGGGCGGGAATACCGCTATCCGCACGATGAGGGCGGTCACGCGCCCGGGGAGACCTACCTGCCGGATGAGCTCGCCGGGAAGCGCTACTACAAACCTCGCGATAGCGGCGTCGAGACCAGAATCGCCGCCCGGCTCCGGGAGCTTCGGAGCGACCGTGAGAACGGTGATGAGTGATATCTTACCGAGCTACTTGTCAAAAGCCTTTTTAACGGCTTGTGCGACCATATCCTCGTTTGCGGTGCGAGCCATTGTCACCTTCATGCCGGGCACCGCATCCATGGCCTTGCCGATGGCGTAAACGGCGCCTTCATTGCCCGCCCATGCGCGGCGGGCCAGGCCGTTGGACACATCCCAGGAAAGCATCATCTCGGCCCTGCGCACGGTGTCATCGGTTCCATCGAGAAGCATTCCAAAACCGCCGTTGACGACCTCTCCCCACCCGACGCCGCCGCCGTTGTGCAACGAAACCCAGGTGGCTCCCCGAAAGGAACCTCCCACAAAATTTTGCACGGCCATGTCCGCCGTGAACATGGATCCGTCCTTGATATTTGCCGTCTCGCGATATGGCGAATCCGTTCCGGACACATCGTGATGATCGCGTCCCAGAACGATGGGGCCCTTCACCCTCCCGGTCGACACCGCCTCGTTGAATGCAAGGGCGATCGCTATTCGGCCCTTTCGATCCGCATACAGGATTCGTGCCTGGGAACCCACCACCATCTCGTTTTCCTGCGCACTGCGAATCCAGTGCACGTTGTCGATCATTTGCTGCGCGATCTCGGGATCGGCGTTCTCCGCCATCTTCTCCAGAACCTCTATGGCAATGGCGTCGGTCTCCCCGAGATCATCCGGATCGCCGGAGCAACACACCCACCGAAACGGCCCGAACCCATAATCAAAACACACGGGTCCCATGATGTCCTCGACATAGGAGGGATATGCAAAGCCTCCGTCCTCACCGACAATTCCCTCGGCGCCGGCGCGAGAGGCCTCGAGGAGAAAGGCGTTGCCATAATCCCAGAAGTACATTCCGCGCGCGCTCACCGTATTAACGGCCTGGACCTGACGACGTAGCGACTCGTAAACGGCCTCCTTGAATCCAGCGGGGTCGCTCACCATCATGGAATTCGATTCCTCGAAGGAACGCCCAGCCGGGTAGTACCCACCGAGGAACGGGTTGTGCAAGGATGTCTGGTCGCTGCCGAGATCAACATTGATCCCCTCCCGGGCCAGTCGCTCCCACAGGTCGACCACGTTGCCCAGGTATCCGAGGGACAGGGGTTTCTTCTCTGCAACGGCGCGATCGATCCTCAATAGCAGCTTGTCGAGATCTTCCTCGTATTCCTGCAACCACCCCTGTTCGTGCCGGGTCTTCAGAGCCTTCGGATTGATCTCGGCCACCACCCCCACAGCGCCGGCAATCACCGACGCCTTTGCCTGCGCGCCGCTCATTCCTCCGAGCCCGGAGGTGACGAACAACTTGCCCGCGAGATTCTGATCAGAATCGAGATTCAGGTATTTCCTGGCTGCGTTGAGCAACGTAATGACGGTCCCGTGTACTATCCCCTGAGGACCGATGTACATGAAGCTGCCCGCAGTCATCTGTCCATACGACGTAACGCCCAGCGCGGCCATGCGATCGTAGTCCTCCCTGCTGCTGTAGTTGGGAATGACCATGCCGTTGGTGACCACAACCCGAGGCGCATCCGGATGGGAAGGGAACAGCCCCAGGGGATGCCCCGAATAGAGCACCAGGGTCTGCTCGTCGGTCATCTCGCTGAGATACTTCATGGTCAGACGGTACTGGGCCCAGTTCTGAAAAACGGTGCCGTTGCCGCCGTACGTGATGAGCTCGTGGGGATGCTGGGCCACGGCCCGGTCCAGGTTGTTCTGGATCATCAGCATGATCGCCGCCGCCTGGGGACACCTTGCAGGATACTCATCAATGG
>JAUVAN010000231.1 GCA_030591725.1 Deltaproteobacteria bacterium | reverse complement strand
CCACGACCTGACCGTTTGCCCCATCTGCTCGTGGGCCGCGAGCAAGAAGCGCATCACCGAGGAATCCAGGTAAAAATCAATCTTCGTTATTCTTCTCAGATGCGTCCGCCGCCCCATTCCACGACGGTGAAACCGTTCCTCTCGGGAGGATCAAATTCCTGCGGTTCAATGTTCACAGGCCTGGTAAGTGGTCGATATCGCATCATCACTCTGATCAAAGTGTCCGGTTCGGGCGATATTTTCAGCGGAACGGTCTCGTTCCACTCAACAGTGGAAAAATGAAGAAAATTGTAGGAGTTGTTTTCCAGAATGGGCAGCCAGTAAACAATGAACTCGTTGGCCTCACGCCTGGATAGCCCCAGTTCATCGAGAGTCTCATCCAGAAACTCGGCAGTGTCTGACCCGGCAACCACGAAACCCGTGTCAAAATGAGTTTTATGATCTGTATAGCCTTCCCAGTAGAGCGCGTAGTACTCGATTCCAGTCTCGGCATCGAACAGAGTGCCGTCCGGGTACGCGATCACAGTCCAACCATCTTCTCCGTATTCCGGATAAGTGTGAGTCAAATCGACGTCATTCAAGTTCGCAAACTTGACTGACACCTCCGTTTCCTCTTCGGGATACAAGTAGATAACCGGCTTTTTGACTGGTTTTGGTTTTTCGCATCCAATTGCCGACAGAGAAAAAGCCACAAGAACGAAAATCAATGCATATTTCATAATAAATAAGTCCTTTCGCTATTGGTTGACTGCGGGACGCAGTTTTACGAGGTGGGACGAGACGAAACGCGAGAGGTCAGTAAATACTCGCCCGGGTGTTGATGTCGATGGGTGTGACTATTTTATCCGAAATGAGAATCTCGATCACGACACGTGCGTGAATTGTCAGTCGAAGTCTGTAGATGTTTTTTCGCCCGGACAGTTTTTTGATATTCAGCGCCTTGTTGAAAGGATCCGCTTCAAGGAGAAGCATCAGCGTTTTGTATCGTCCTTTTAGCTCCGGATGTTTCTTGAAAAATTTCAGGGCTCTCTTTTTGTACGAGTCGGTCAGGCGGATCTCATACATCATCCAGTTCCCTCAAATGTTTGTCGAGATTCGTGGAATAGCGACCTGCTTCGATATCGCTTCGCGCTTCCCTGAGGGCCTGCTCGAGCAGGAATGCCTCATACTTTTCAAACTGCGATTCCGGCAGAATCAAGTACGTGGGTTTGCCCCTGTATGAAATGGCGGTCACCTCATCTCCAACCACTTGTATTCCTCTTGTTTTCAACTCGCTTGCGGTAATAGTATTCATGAATAGTACTTATCATAGAACTGTGCAGAGTACTATTGATAGTTTTTTTGGGCCGGGATGGGGTCGCCTACTCGATCTCCCAGCCTTCGAGTTCGAGGAGCCATTCCTTCCAGCCTTCCGGCCCGGACCAGCCGCCGAGCTCTCCGGTGGCCGAGATGACCCGATGGCAGGGGACGAATATCGGGATGGGATTGTAGTGCATCGCCGAGCCCACCGCCCGCGACTTCCCCGGGTGGCCCGCGAGACGAGCCAGCTCTCCGTACGTGATGGTCTCGCCGTGGGGGACTTCTCGCAGTGCCGTGAAGACGTCGCGCTGAAACGGCGTGACGAATGACAGGTCTACCGGATAATCCAGGTCCGTGGTTTCGCCGAGAAGATAACCCATGAGATCGAGCCCCGCTTCGATGGCGCGCTGTTTCCCCCAGGTGCAATGGGCAATCCCGTACTTGTCCATCCGGGTGGCGATATCGAAGTCATCGAAACCGGGAAAGAAGACCGCCGCTACCCCGACGGCGGACGCGCTGATACCGAACTTACCGACAAGGGTCGGTATCTCAAGGTTGCTGACGGCGGTGCCGTCGTACTCTTTGGCCCTGGATTCTATCCAGGTGTAGGGCATGCGGTGAAACTTTGTCAGATCTTCTACTGACGGCCAGCTCTCGATCATTTGCTGTCTTCCTTTTCTGGCTTCTCGCCCGTTAGGTATCTTCTCTCTTTTAATCGGACGTTTGGGTGGGAAGTTGCGAAAAAAGTGAAAAAAATGAAAAAAGTCATTCCATGCGAGAACATGGTACGTGGAGAAAATGCCCTTGAATGATGATCACGAACGGCGTCTACGAGATCTCGGCGAGATGCTGGTCAACCGGATTCAGAAGAATCGGCGGAGGCTGCGTTCGTGGATCAAGAGCGAGGAGATAACCTGCTTTCGGCTCTACGACAGGGACATTCCGGAGATTCCGCTGACCATCGACTGGTACGAGGGCAGGCTCTGTGTCGCTCGCTACGAAAAGGGCGAGTCCTCCCCGTCTGACGAGGGCTGGGTGTCGCCGGTGTTGGGGATCGTGGGGGAAGCCCTCGGCGTGGCCCCCGATCACGTTTACGTCAGAAGCAGGCGGCGTGGTCCGGGGGGATCCCGGTATTCCCGCAGGGCCACGGAGCGCGACTTCTTTCTCGTTCGCGAGGCGGGCAAGAAATTTCGGATCAATCTCGCCGACTATCTCGATACGGGACTCTTTCTCGACCATCGCGCCACGCGGAAGATGGTGGGTCTCGAGGCTGCCGGCAAGAGGTTCCTTAATCTCTTCGCGTATACCGGGGCGTTCAGCGTTTACGCCGCCGCCGCCGGAGCGGTCGGCACGACCACGGTAGACATGTCCAATACGTACCTGGACTGGGCGCGCCGGAACATGGCAATCAACGGGTTTGATGGTCGCGAACATCAGTTTGTCAGGGATGATATTTTCAGCGCCCTCGACGAGCGACGGGTTGAGGGGGAGTACGATCTTGTGGTCTTCGATCCTCCGACTGTGTCAAAGAGCAAGCGAATGAAGCGCGATCTCGATATCCAGCGGGACTACGCGTGGATGCTCAACCGAATATTGGAGATCTGCGCTCCGGGCGCGGTCATCTATTTCTCGACCAATTTCAAGAAGTTCCGCTTTGACGAGGCGAAGGTCAAATGCGAACAGATCGTGGAGATCTCCGAAAAAACCATCCCTCCCGATTTTCGGGACGAGCGCGTACATCGCTGCTGGAGGCTTTGCTTGCCCGATGCGCCGGACGGTGGTCGTTGACAGCATTTCGCTGTGGTGCTACACGCCCCACGTTGGTCGAGGCGAACCGAAGGCTCCGAAAGGAGAATGCGGGCTGAGGCTGCGGTCTGATGCACACTTCGGCTCGTTTCTCCAAAAGAAAAAGATAATTGGGGCGTAGGCTAACGGTAGGCCCCGGGTTTTTGGTACCCGTAATTGCAGGTTCGAATCCTGCCGCCCCAGCCGACAGGACCGGAGAATCCGATTTAAAAGGAGATAGAGATGCCGATCGAATCAATTTGCCTCATCCCCGGCACGGCCAACATTCCGCTGGCCGAGAAGATCAGCAAGGCGGCCAGAATACGGTTGGGCGAGGTCACGGTCAGGCGGTTCTCCGACGGTGAAATTTTTGTGCAGATCGAGGAAAATGTTCGCGCTGCCCATGCGTTCGTGCTTCAGCCCACGTGCCCTCCTGTGAACGACAACCTCATGGAGTTGCTTATTCTCATGGACGCTCTCAAGAGGGCGTCGGTGGCATCCATAACGGCGGTTGTTCCGTACTACGGCTACGCGCGCCAGGATCGCAAGGTTGCGCCCCGCACGCCCATCAGCGCCAAGCTGGTGGCGGATCTGCTCCAGGCAGCGGGTGTGACCCGCATGGTGGCCCTCGATCTTCACGCCGGTCAGATTCAGGGATACTTTGACGTTCCGTTCGACAACCTCTACGGCCTGAACGTGATCACTCGGCAGGTTGAGGCACAGGTGTCGAAAGATGTGGTCGTCGTGTCACCGGACGCCGGCGGGGTTCTGCGGGCCCGGGCGTTTGCAAAACGCATCCATGCAAACCTGGCGATCATCGACAAGCGGCGTCCAAAGCCCAACGAGTCGGCGGTCATGAACATCATCGGCGAGGTGAGGGGATGCGACTGTGTGATCGTCGATGACATGGTGGACACTGCCGGAACGCTCACCCGGAGCGCCCTGGCCCTCAAGGAGGCCGGAGCCAACCGGGTGATTGCGGCGGCAACCCACGGCGTTCTGTCCGGACCGGCGATGGAGCGATTGGAGAGTTCGACGCTCGAAAAATTGATTGTCACGGACACGATACCTGTGTCCGACGAGATGAAAAAGAGGGGAAGGGTTGAGGTCGTGTCGTGCGCACCGCTGCTCGGCGAGGCCATCAAGCGTATTCATACCGGTGATTCTGTCAGCGGGCTTTTTGGAGATCAATAAGCCTCTGAAAGGATCTGTTTAATTAGAAAGGCCAAGGGAAATGGAATTTGTAAAGCTCGCGGCAACAATGAGACAAGCAACCGGGAAAGGACCCGCGCGGCGCATGCGCGTGGATGGCAAGGTCCCGGCGGTTATTTATGGAAAAGACATGGTCACCATGTCCATCGCAATCGATCCAAAGGAGATCGTCCAGGCGCTGTCAGGGCCCCTGCGAACCAATACGGTGCTGACCCTGGGGCTGGAAGGCGACACCGGGGGCATGCCCAATGAGATCCATGCCATCGTTCGCAGCCATCAGTATCACCCTGTCGATCGCAATCTGCTCCATGTGGACTTTGTCAGAGTGGACGAGCATCAACCGATCGTAGTGGAAGTGCCGGTCGAGACCATCGGGCGCTCTGCGGGCGAGTTGTCAGGTGGAACCCTCACCATGGTGTACCGCTTTGTCCCGTTGAAGTGCCTGCCGGCAGCCATTCCGACCCATCTCGAGATAGAAGTGAGCCACCTCGAGATCGGATCGATAGTGACGATCGGAGAACTTGATTTGCCGGATGACGTCGAATGCACGATCCCCCTGACCAATCCTTTGATCACGGTCATCGCGCCCAAGGTCGAAGAGGAGCCCGAGGTGGAAGGCGAAGGCGAAGAGGGAGTCGAGGGAGCCGAGGGCGAAGAAGGCGCCGAGGGCGAAGAGAAGAAACCCGAGGACGGCGAGAAGAAGAAACCCGAGGGTGGCGAGAAGAAAGGGAAGGACTAGGCCTTGGAGGGCGCCTGGCTCGTCGTGGGACTCGGAAATCCGGGTCCCAAGTACGCCCGAACCCGGCACAATATCGGGTTCATGGTGGTCGACGAGCTGTTTTCCCGGGCCGCAGGCCGGAGCTGGCAGGAGAAGTTCTCCGGTGAGTTCTCCACTATCCGCATCGGCACAGTTCCTTCCATATTGCTCAAACCGCTTACCTACATGAACCTGAGTGGTCGAAGTGTCGCGCGCGCGGCCCATTACCACAGGTTTTCGGCTGGTAACATTGTCGTGGTCCACGACGATCTGGACCTGGAGTTCGGCACCGTCAGGGTCAAGGTCGGAGGTGGAACGGGGGGGCACAAGGGCATAGTGTCCTGCAAGGCCGACATGGGCAGCGCCGACTTCATCAGGGTTCGGCTGGGCATAGGCAGGCCGGTTCACGGGAGCGCGACCAATTTTGTGCTTGAATCTTTCAATGAAGATGAAAGAAGTGTTCTTGTGGATGTTACAGAAAGGGGCGCCAGCGCGGTGGAAGCAGTTGTTTTACATGGATCAGTGAGGGCAATGAACGATTTCAATCAGCGTCAAGGAGAGAACAATGAATCTTGAAGTGATGATGTATGTTGCACCTGTTGCCGGGATACTGGCATTGATTTTTGCATTCATCAAGGCCAGGTCGATTAACAAGGCCGACGCCGGAACTGACAAGATGAAGGAGATAGGCGGATACATCCGGGAGGGGGCCATGGCCTTCCTCGGACGGGAGTACAGGGTCCTGGCGATATTTGTGATCCTGGTCGCCGTGATCCTGGCGGGCTCCAACTGGGGAGTGGAAGGATCCAGCTGGATGGTGGGGCTCTCCTTCCTGGTGGGAGCGTTCTGCTCCGGCCTGTCCGGGTTCTTCGGGATGCGCGTGGCGACCGCCGCAAATGTGCGCACAACTGCTGCGGCCCGGACAAGTCTCAACAAGGCGCTCGCCGTAGCTTTCGGCGGCGGCGCCGTCATGGGCATGAGCGTTGTGGGCCTGGCCACACTGGGTCTGGGCCTCCTCATGATCCTCTACACCAATCTGTGGAACTTCACCGGTGACGAGACCATGGTTGTTCTCAATACAATCACCGGTTTCTCTCTGGGTGCCAGCTCCATCGCCCTGTTCGCCCGTGTGGGTGGCGGCATTTACACCAAGGCGGCCGACGTGGGCGCCGACCTGGTAGGCAAGGTGGAGGCCGGAATCCCCGAGGACGATCCCCGGAACCCCGCCACCATCGCCGACAACGTGGGCGACAACGTGGGCGACGTGGCCGGAATGGGCGCCGACCTTTTCGAGTCCTACGTGGGCTCCATCATCGGAGCCATGGTGCTCGGAGCCGTGTGGATCCCGGCGATCCAGGAGGCCGGTGGTGAAGAGATGAGATATAACGCAATCATGTTGCCGCTGGTCATAGCCGGCGCCGGCATCGTGCTGTCCATCATCGGAACATTCTTCGTGCGCACCAAGGAAGGCGGCAACCCTCAGACAGCGCTCAATGTGGGTACCTTCCTCACGGCAGGCCTCATGGCCGTTCTGACAATCTTCATCATCAAGTACATGCTCCCCGAGCAGTTCACCGTCAACGCGGGCGAGGCCTCGGAGGTCACATATCACTGGTGGGGGATAGCCCTGGCCACGGTGATAGGTCTCGTGGCCGGCGTGATGATCGGAATGATAACCGAATACTACACAGCCGAGGGCAAGAAACCGGCCCGGTCCATCGCCGCAGCTTCGGAGACGGGCGCCGCCACCAACATCATCAAGGGTCTGGCCGTGGGGATGGCTTCCACAACCTGGCCCGTACTGATCATCGCGGTGACGATCATCCTGGCCTACTACTTTGCGGGTCTGTACGGAATCGCAATCGGAGCTCTGGGTATGCTTTCCACCACTGGTATCCAGCTGGCAGTG
>JAUVAN010000158.1 GCA_030591725.1 Deltaproteobacteria bacterium | reverse complement strand
GACCACGCGGTCATCAGCACGTCGGCGCAATCGGCCCCGATGTAGTTCTTGCTCTGGTAGAGGATGGAGCCGAAGACCCCGGGCACGTTGTAGAACGAGGTCACGTGGCCCAGAAATACATTGTCGCCACGAATGGAGACGCGGGTCACTCGCCTGGAGATGCCGCGGTCGTTGGAATCTTCGACGCCGTGGGATCGCAGCATCTTTTCCCCCTTCTCCACCTCCACCTGAAACCAGAACGTCCCCACGTCCGGCTTGTAGAACCGGAAGGTGCGCTCATCTCTCCCCGAGGCGCGGTACCAGTCGAAGATGCGCTCCCATAGCCTGGCGGAACCCTCGAAAGGGCGAACCTCCCAGCTTCCCCTGTCCTCGCTCAGCTCGATGCGGTGGTAGTGGATGGTTTCCACCCCGGTCCATTTGTAGGGGTCGTCGTCCCAGGGGTGGTTGGCGTTGGCGTAGTTTTTGGTGAGGTCGGCGAAGATCATGTACCAGCGGGGGGTTCCGCCCTCTATCTTTTTGGTGCGCAGGGAAACGACATCTCCCTCGATCGGGTAGACGGCGCGCCGCGATGACCACGGATCTTCACCGATCCTGGTCTGTATTCTCAGCGTGGGTCGCGGTCTCTTCGAGGTGGTGAGATCTTCGTGGCTCTGGATCGCGGGGGTGTCGAGAGCGATTCCCTGGATTGGAGCCAGAAAGAAGAGAGAGAAAATTGTTCCGAGCAAGAACCTGGTGAGTCTGTCCTCCATTACCATGTTGGACGTTCTTATCCGTGGGATTATTCCCATCGATCCCCCGGGACCGGCTCAGTCCTTCTTTTTGTCCAGGAACCCGTGTTTTTTCAACGTGGTCTCCATCTTGGCTTTGGTCGCCAGTCCAACGTGGCGAGAGACCACCACGCCGCCCGCGTCCACGTAGACCTGGGTCGGTATTTTCGCCACCTTGAAGTAGAGGCCCAGCTCCTTGTTCCCCGGCCGGTCGATGTTTATTTCGTTGATATCGACAAGCTCGACATGCTGTTTCCTCAGCTCGGCCACCCAGGGCGCCATGATAACGCAGGGCATGCAGTGGTCCCGTGTGAAGTCCAGGAGCATGGGCTTGCCGGATCCGGCAGTGGGAGATGGGGCGGGGGAGCCGGAATCCACCGGTTTCTCGGGCTCGGAAACAGTATCAGGAACAGGAACAGGGACCTGCATTGCCATGGGCGTCGGCGCGGCCTTTTCCTTCGGCGGCTGCTGGGCACACGACAGCAACGAGAAGGCCAGGATAGTTGTGGCGATGATCCGTGATATTGGATTCAAAATACTACTCGTGGTTCCTTCGCGAATATTGAAGAATTGCCAGGCCGGTGAGGAAGAACGGAATGCACAACCACTGGCCCATGGTGAGCGACCATCCGGCGTCGACCCCCTGGTACTCCTTGGCGAACTCGATGAAGAACCTCCCGCCGAAGTAGGCCACGGTGAACATGCCCGTGATGAGACCCACGGGGCGTTGCTCCTTGCCGGCTCGGCGATCGATGATGATGAGCAGGACGAGGACGCCGATTCCCAGGAGAAACTCGTAGATCTGTGTGGGATGGCGCGCGATCTTGCCGCCGTCGTATCTCATGAAACGGACGGCCCACGGGAGGTCGGTTTCCTTGCCGACGATCTCGGAGTTGAAGAAGTTGCCCAGGCGCACGAGAGCCGCGCCGACTGCGGCGCCTGGAGAGAAGCGATCCAGGATGTCCAGGTATCGCATCTTGTGCATGCGAGAGTAGGCGAAGAGGCCCGTCAGCAGACCGATGACGGCGCCGTGGCTGGCGAGTCCGCCTTTCCAGAAGTAGAGGATCTGTACGGGGTCTGCAAAGAAGCGCGCCGGCTCGTAGAACAAGACGTGGCCGAGTCTCGCGCCGATCAGGAGACCGCCCATGAACCAGGGAAGAATCTTGACGGCAGTCTCCAGGGTGTGACCGCCGCGAAGCATGTAGTGGCGCCAGAAGAAGAAGCCGGCCCAGAACATCAGCATTAACATCAGGCCGTACCATCGAAGATGGAACCGGCCTATCTCCAGTGCGACCGGATCGATGTCGAGCAAGATACCGCTATTCATGATTACCTTTTCGCAGATTTCACGGGCGTTGAGAAATAATGGTCGCCGCCGGTGGCCCTTAGCTCCTTGTATATATCTGTCCAATGCAGACACAAGACCGAGCCAAGCAGCTTTCGGTTTTTGTCTCTGCTCACGCAAAAAGATGTTGAATCGGGGATGTCCTTGCAAAGAGAATTCAAGACTTTTGCGTGGCGCTCCAGGATGGTTTCGGTGGATTTTATTTCTATGAGCGCGGTCTTGTGGCCCGGCCTGTCTATTATCAAGTCTATCTCCCGATCAGCCCCGGTGTTCAAGTACGAGAACTGCCAGTCGGGAAAATCATACGCGTCATTTTTCACTATTTCCATTATGACAAAGTGCTCAAATGCATCACCAAACGCGTACGTTCTCTCATTTATGTCAACCGTCAAAGTCCGATCAAGCGCCCGCTTGATGCCGGTATCAAGCAGGTAAAATTTTGGGCTATTGCGCTGCCTTTTTCGCACGGAGCGGTGATACGGCATCAAGGTAAATCCAATCAACGTCTCTTCCAAAATCGAAAAATAGGAAATGACTGTCTGGGTGGCTACGCCCACATCTTCGGCGATCTTGGAATAGTTCACTATCTTGCCGTTGGCCTGCGCGGCGATCTCCAGAAACTGCCTGAAAGGATCCAGTTTTCGGATCAGCTGCTCCTCTTGTATCTCCTCCTTTATGTAGGTCAGCGCATATGCGCGAAGAAAATGCTGCTTGTCCAAATCGTCGTCAAACTCCTGAATTTTGGGCAGCATTCCCCATTTTAAACCATCGAGGAGTTCAAAACGGTCACCAAGTTCCGAAGCGGAAAAAGGGAATAGATTGTACACGAACGCTCGACCAGCCAAGAGATTGGAAACTCCCCTCTTCAGCTTGCGGCTGCTTGATCCGGTCATGGCGAAAAGGCGATCACCGCTTTCAATCAACCTATGAACAATATCCAATAATTTTGGCACTTTCTGGATCTCGTCAATCACTATCCATTTGCGCTCGGGCGCAAGGCCCAGGGCTCTGCGTTCAAGCTCTCTGGGCTCCCTGGCAAACAAGTCTTGCTCGACGGGATCCAGCAAATCTATAAAAAGAGCTTCGTCCTTTGAAAAGATATTTTTCAAGAGCGTCGTTTTTCCGGTGCCCCTGGCTCCAAACAGAAAAAAACTGCTCTTTGAGTCCTTCCGAATTCTCAAATGTCGTTCAATCATGCCTAATATTGTAAACATATATGAACTTAGATCAATATTTATCGTCATTTTTACCAAGTGCACTGGATATATTGTCGCAATTTAGCCATTTGCCCCACATGGGTGGCCCCACATGGGTGGCCCAGAGACACTGAAAAAGGTCTGAGCGCCCTCACTTCGATATATGGGGACCTGGAAATCACCGGGAACTCCGCCCTCACCGACCTGGACGGGCTAGGCGGCCTCACTTCGATATATGGGGACCTGCTCATTTACAGTAACCCCGCCCTTACCAACATTGACGGTCTGAGCGGTATAACCTCGGTGCGCGGCGATACCTGGGGGCTGGGAATCCGCAATAACAATGCCCTCACCAACCTTGATGGCCTGAGTGGAGTCAGTTTGGTGAGCACGGCCATAGTCATTTACAATAACGATGTCCTCACTGACATTGACGGCCTGGGTGGCATCACCTCGGTGGGAAGTGGCGTGCTCGCCTACTGGAACGAAGCTCTTCCCGACTGCGAGGTGTGCGACCTGCTGGACCAGTTCAGCACTGCCGGCCCCTATTTTGGGATAGATGTCCACGACAACCTCGACGACGAATGCACGCCGGTCCCGACGAATTGCCCGTAAAGAATATTTGCCAGGTCATTCCGCTTTGAGCCGTTTGGTTCCTCGTGTGTTACCCTTTATTGAAAGGTGGGCGTCCGTGGCTGGAATTGGAGCAATTCTTTGATTTTCGCGATCCTTGGGTCTGTCGCAGCGCCGAGCACGAGAAAGGTCGTGCCGCTCAAGAAGGAACGCTCCGACAACGCGAGCCTGGTCGCGGGCCTCAGGGCGATGGAGCACTGGGCCGCAGAGGAGGTCTATGATCGATTTTCAGGTTTCATCCACGCGCGTGTGTGGAAAATGCTGGGAGCCGACCAGGATCACGATGAGGTCGTGCACGAGGTCTTCATCAATATCGTCACCTCCATCCGCAAGCTCAAGGAGGACGACGCTCTGGTGGAGTGGATACGCGCGGTCACCTACAACACGGTGCTGCGGGAGCTGCGTTCTCGAAGGTACAAACGACGTCAGATCCCCATGGCGGTGATCCCCGACGAGGTAGAATGCCGGGGTGACTTCATGGCCTCGGTCTTGCTCGGACGGGCGTTCTCCGTGCTGAGCGAGATGGATCCGGAGGAACACTCCGTGTTCGTGCTGCGGTTTGTGGAGGGGTACTCCCTGGAGGAGGTGGCGCAGTTGTGCTCGTGCTCCCTGGCCACGGCGAAGCGCAGGATTCGTTCGGCGAGGGAGGAATTTTCAGCAAGGGCCGGCAAGGATCCGGTTCTCTCATCGCGATTGGAGGAACTGTCAAATGCCTGAAGATCGCGCAACACAAGAGCTTGGTCGCCGGCTGGCGAAGGAGCTGGACTCGGGGCCGGACCAGGGGAGTCGAGAGGCGGTCAGGGCCTCCTTCCTTGCATCGGTGGACACCATGCGGTCCAGAAGAGCCGGACGGAGGCGAGTTGTTTTTGCGACTGCGGCCGCATTCGCGGTGGGATTTGTTGCCGCCGTGTTCTGGTGGGCATCGGCAGGATCCGACGAAGTCGAATTCACTCTTGGTCAGCACGGCCCTGCCGGGGAGCTGGGTGAGTGGGTACACACCTCGAAGGCGCAGCAGAAGGAGATTGTCTTTGAAGGCGGCACTGTCATTTCGGTGAGGGGCGAGAGTGCCGTGCGGGTGGTTCGCTCCGATATCGAGGAGGTGCAGATCAACATTGATGGTGGACGAGTTCACGCGGAGATAGTATCGACAGGGAAGATCGCCTGGCGCTTGCGGGCCGGCCCGTACAGCGTAAATGTGGTGGGCACCTCCTTTGATGTGGACTGGGAGAGCGTGGAGGCGCGACTCCACGTGGACGTGTCGAAGGGGGTGGTGCTCGTTACGGGAGCGGGACTTGATCGGCACGGGGTCAGGCTGTCAGCAGGCTCTTCCCTTGTGGCCGATAGGCGGTCGGGAGAGGTGAGTATCCGCACGCGGGCGGAGGATTCCTCCAGAGAGGAGGTCGACTCCGAGCCCGAGGAGGATCGGGCCGATGTGGTCCCTCTTGTCGATCCGGACGCGGATCCGTTGATCGCCGACGCCGGGAGAGGTGAAACCCGGGAGCGCGGACGCATGTCCGGAGACAATTCAGCGGGAAGCGCAGCGTCTGCTCGCTGGTTGAGGTTCTTTTCGGCCGGTGACTACAAGATGGCCGTGGTCGCTGCGAGGAAGGCCGGCCTGGACTCCCTCGTTTCTACCGAGGGGGCCGAGAACCTGTGGAAGCTCTCCAAGGCGGGACGTTTCGCCCGTGATAGCGAGGTCGCCCGCAGGATGCTGATTGCCCTGAGGACCAGATTCAAGGGGAAGGGAAGGGCGCGGGAGGCATCGTTTGTGCTTGGACGAGTGGCGCTGGAGCTGGATAGCGATCGGGGACAGGCCGCCCGGTGGTTCGAGACCTACCTCAGTGAGGATCCCGGGGGCAAGTTGCACGAGGGAGCCCTCGGTCGCCTGATTGGGGTTTACAACCGCCTTGGCAAGACGAAGCTTGCGAGGCAACGGGCATCCCTTTATCTCGTCAGGTACCCGGATGGAATATACTTCTCCGTGGCCAGGAATGTCCTCGGTACGTCCAATGACGATTAAACCGGCTCCCCTCATTTTTCCCTTCGCCCCAGTCGTGCTCATGCTCCTTGTTCTTCCTCCGGCGGTGTTGGCGCAGACCGGGGAAGGCTCGGCGCCGGCCAGGCCCGTGATCGTGATCGCAAGCATGGAATCGTCAAGCGCGCAGGAGGCGTGGCCCGAGGCGGAGGATGCGACGGTGGACGAGCTGCGGGCGCTGGGGCTCGACGTCATCATCGTCCCGGCGGAGGCGGTGGATGAGCGAGATAGGCGATTGGAGCTGAAGAGGATGGCCCAGGCCGCGAACGCTGCCTGCGCCCTGCGGATCGTGCGGGCGACCTACGGTGGCTCCGGAGGGGTGGAGATCTGGCTCGATGACAGAGTGACGGGGAAGGTGACCTTCAGGCTCCTCGAAGTGAGCGACATCACCACAGGGGAAAGCGCGGATCTGGTCGCCCTTCAAATTGTCGAGGCGATGCGAGCGAGCTTCCTCGAACTTCATCTTCTTTCTGCGAGCGGAGCGAGGCCTCGAGCGGACGAGAAGATCGAGGCCATGGTGGCTGATGTGGAGCTCCCTGCGAAGCCCGTGGGGATCTGGAGCCTCAAGCTCGGAGGGCTGGCGGAAGGCGGACCGGGCGGATCGGGACCCTGGGGGGTGGTGGAGTTGGGGGTCGGGCTGGCACCGGTGAGGAGGGTGGTCTCCCTGGAGCTGATCGCGAGCACCACCTTGGCGGGCCGTCAGGTGGAGATGGGTGGATCCGCCGCCTCGGTGGACATGGCGATCTTCAGGTTGCTGATTTCTCTGGTTCCCCTGGGGGAGCCTCGAATTTCACCGTTCATCGGTCTGGGTGCAGGGTTATCCTGCATATGGGCGCGGGGTGTCGATGTTGACAAGACGGAAGACCTCACCACCCTTGAGGATCGGGCAGTGGCCGCGTGGTTAGGGGGCCAAGGCGGGGTGAGCATCGCAATGTCGACGCATATATATTTGAATCTCGTTCTCAGGGCGGGGGTCTTCCTTCCCAGAACCTCCATATCGTTTGTGGAGGAGGAGGTTGCCAGGGTTGGGCTCCCCTTGTTCGAGGGGGGACTGAGGATCGAAATAAAATTGCCGTGAGCCGTTTTCCCAACGGTCTGTGACCCTTGTGCAAAGGCGAGCGAGAATGGCAGTTCTCCACAGAAGGAGTTTTGACAATGAGCGGGAACATATGGAAGTCGAGCTTGATACTGGTTGTCTGCCTGTTGGTTTTCGGAATGATGGAGTCGGGCTGCGAGGACAACGTTTTGGCGGTGATCGGTGGTGGCGACACGGACTCGGGCAGCGACTCCAATTCGGACGGCGATACGGACGTCGACGGCGACACTGACGGCGACAGCGACACTGACACCGGTTACAACGGCCCGCCGATCCCGCCCACCTGCGAGGACGCCGCAATCGCCATGACTTCGGTCGGCTGCGACTTCTTCACCGTCGACATCGACAACCATAGCGCCTGCGACTCCCTGACTTTCGCGATCGTCGTCAGTAATCCGCATGAGGATAAAGACGCCGAGATCACGTTGAGCCATGGAGAATACATCAACGAGATCTACAACGTGACGCTCTCTCCTCTCGAACTGCACGTGATCGATGTCGCGTGCAGCAGCGGCTGCCTGGTGGAACCGCAGCAGATCGAGGAGCAGGGCATCGCCGTCGACGTGGGCTTCCACCTGTCTGCGGATGTGCCGATCCTGGCTTACCAGTGGAACCCGTACGGCATCGAGATGTTCAGCACCGACGCCTCGCTGTTGATCCCCACGACCAGCCTCGACGGCACCTATATCGCTGCGGCCTGGAACAACGGCCCGAGCCCTTTCAACCTGAACCTCAACTCCCAGATCACGGTGGTCGTCACCGAGGACGACACGCACATCACGTTCATCCCGTCCACCAACGTGCCCTCAATGGACGGGGTGGGCCCGTTCACCCAGGGGGTGCAGAGCGGGGTGTACACGCTCAATGCCTTCGACTCGCTCTCGATGCGCCCCACCGACCTCGACGACGACCTCACCGGCACCGCGATCCAGGCCGACAAGCCGGTGGTTGTCTTCGGTGGCCACTCGTGCGCCAACGTTCCCAGCGGCGCCTACACGGCGTGCGATCACGTGGAGGAGCAGATACTGCCCCTGGCCGCCTGGGGCACCAGCTCGGTCCTGGCCCGCCACTCGGCGCGCACCGAGTGCCACGAGGAGGAGGACCCGGTGGTCTGGCGCATCATCGCCGGCGCCGACGATATGACGATTTACTTCGATCCTCCCGCGCCCTTCCCTGCCGGCGCGGAGTACTACTTCGCCCAGCAGGGCCAGCTGCTCGAGTTCTGGGGCACCGTCGATTACTTTGCCGAGGGGCTGCTCAACAACCCGGCGGATGAGTCCGAGCCCGAGGCTTCGTTTTTCGCCTATCAGATGATGATGTGCAGCAGCTACGCCAACTGCGGCAACTCCGAGGGCGACCCGATGATGCTCCAATCGCCGCCCGCGGGTCAGTTCCTCGACCGCTACGTGTTCAACACCGACGCGGAGTTCGATTTCGATTACGACCACATCATCGTGGTGCGGCAGGTCGGCACCGAGGTGGAGCTGGACTGCGCCGGTATACTCGGGCCGGAGTACTTCAAGTCGGTGGGGTCCAGCGACTGGGAGGTGGGACGGTTCTTCATCGACAACCCCGAAAACTCGACGGGCTGCATCGACGGGGCGCACGTACTCATGGCGACGGATCCGGTTGGACTGTCGGTGGTGGGCACCTCCAACGACAACTCCTACGGCTATCTGGGCGGTGTGGGAGTGCGCTGGATCAATCCCAACCCGATAATCGAATAGAGAACCCACGCCTCCCGAGAACCCACGCCACCCGTGCTATGGAACGCATCGATGCCATGCTCCCGATACTCTGTCTGTAAACGGCGCATGTGCCTGGGCGTGATACCGAGTACCTCTGCCGCTTGAAGCCAGGTAAGTTTTCCAGCGGTTGTCTTGAGTACAATTTCAGACCTTGTCATTTGTTTCGCCTTCCTGG
>JAUVAN010000414.1 GCA_030591725.1 Deltaproteobacteria bacterium | reverse complement strand
AGCGCAGAGAACGGAGTGACCACCAAGTTAGTGCTCCACATCACCTTGTAGATTCGGCCCGTGAAGGCATTCCACCAAATCATCATGGAGGGATCATCAGAAGCGGGCGGGATAAAGGCCTGAACCCTGAACACCGAGTCAGGGTCGATCGGGTCGGTACCCGCCACATATTCGGAATAGTTATCCTGTCCATCGCTATCCACATCGGCTGTGGCCACCGCATTGGTAACACCGCCAAAGTACTCGATCTCCCACCCATTGGGAATCCCATCCTCATCGGCATCCTCAAGAGGGCTAGCACCCCCACTCATCAAGAGGGAGTAAGCCTGTGCCCCATCAGCCAGAAAACCGTCATGGTCGACCAGAACGGTGTACTCTCCCGCCGCTGGGGTGGCGATATAGACCTGTTCGACGTTATCCACCTTGTTTTCGCCCGTAATGGTGGCAACCGCTGACGGATTGGCGTAGTCGAGCTTATAGGGATAGTTCGTTCCTCCCGGCCCAATGATCTTCAGGTCGAGATCGTTAATCAAATCCGGACTACGGTCGTTATCGAGGCCTGCTTGACTCGCTCCCGCCGGATCGGTCCAGCACAACGTCACTCGAATGGGCTCATTACCATCGCTAAAGAAGGTATACGAATCATCGGCATTCGTCGTAGAAAGCTCGGCTTCCGTCAAACATTGCGGGTCGGTTTCGGCATACTCCTTAAGAAAATCCGCCGCCGCTTTCGTGTTCATCAACCCCCAGCCAAACTTATAATCGGGACCCGCATTCCCCCGATCATCGGCCGTGTGAAGAATCAACCCCTTGAGCGTACTGGCCCGCATCGCATCGCCCGAAAACAGCTCCTTGTAATATTCCACCAGCAGAGCCGCCGAACCGCAGGCACTTGGAGAGGCCATGCTGGTTCCAGACATTGTTTGATAATCTGCATTACCGGTGTCATCACAGGAGTAGAGATTCCTACCATTCGATACAATATCGGGTTTGATGCGGCCATCGTCAGCCGGCCCCCAACTACTGAACAACGTCATCGTCGCATGGTCGAGATAGCGAACCGAGCCCGACACAGCATCCTCAACCGCACCGACCGCCATAACATTCTTGGCCAGCGCATAATGGGACATGGTTTCAAATCCATTATTATGGGAGCGATCCTCATCCTGATCATTTCCAGCCGAGAAAAAGGGAAGGTAATATCCACTATCGGCCACCACCTCATCAACCGCGTGGGAATAGTAGCTATACTGCCCGAACTCGTCCTGATTCTCAAAATCCTTATCATCCTCCCAGCCGACTCCCAATCCATAGGAATGGTTAGACAGATAGATGCGGCCGATCTGCCCAGAAGCCGATGCGGCCACATTCGCCATCTCGCTAAGGTCGGAATCCCAGTCATACGAGTCCAGTGAGACCGCAGGAGCCATTCCCTTGGCTGACGACTGCATTCCCCAAGCCGCAATCGTACCGCCCACATGGGTGGCGTGGTAGTCCGACCCCACACCGTCATGGATGGTCACGCGGGCGCCAAATTCCTGATGGGAAGAGTGTATATCGCCGCCATCCCAGACCCCAACCGTCAAACCGGATCCATCGAGATTATAAGGCGCGGCCCGCACCAGATTCGCAGCTGAAGAGATGCCGGCATTTCGATTATGGGTTATCCAATAGCGGGGCTTTCCATGATCAACCGCAGCAAGTTCATATAGCTTCCCATTGCGACGAAACCGCATGGGGCGTTGATTGGCCTGGGCCCAGACCTGCGCCTCTGCTCGATCTCTGGCCGAACGCTCGGCCAACCGGCGTACCATGCGATTGCGACCCGCGGGATTCCGTTCAAAGCGCGTCGCTCGCTGAGCGTATCCATTGGAAACACTCAAAACCAAGACGACAAAATACAAAGCGACCGAATCCCGTTTCATAGCACTGGGAGGATAAAATCTAGCCCCCTAAAAAACGATCGGAAAATTTATTATTCTATCCATCCCGAAGCGAGGCATCGAGCTGCTTACAGAGGAAGTCGGAGAGCTTTTGATGCACTTTATTGACCTTTTTATCGGTCAGCGTCTGCTTGGAAGATCGATAGACAAAGCTGTAGGCCAAGCTCTTCTTGCCCTTCTCAATTCCCTTGCCTTGGTAAATATCAAACAGGCCGAAGCGTTCGAGGTTCTTCGGGTTGGCCTTTTCAATCAGTTTGACGACCTCCTCATGCTTCACGGCTTCGTCAAGTACCAGTGCAATATCGCGGTTCATCGACGGGAACTGTGCGAGCTCTTCCACCTTGGAAATCTTGAAACTGTTCCGGAGAAGATCGTCGAGCATGATTTCTGCCGCAGCAACCGGGCCAGTCAAACGCCACTCGTCGCGGGCGTTCTTGTTCACCAGTCCAAGCCAACCCACATTTCGGTCGTCCACATAAATATCGAGCACCTTGCCCTTTTCATACTGCGGTCGATCCCCGGCCGAGAACCAAACCTTATCGATCTTCTGCGCGGCGAGCAGTTTTTCAACCAGTCCCTTCATCCAGACAAACATCTCCTCGTCGGAAACCGGCGCACGCTTGTCGAGCCGTGAGCGCCCCACCGGGCCCATCATCCCGAGCGACACCAGCTCGGTCTGCTGCACCTCTCCATCCCCGCGGTTGAAAACGCGGCCGAGTTCGTAGAAACACGCCTCGTTGACCTGCCGTGAGTGGTTGCGGCCTAGGCTTTCGACCAACTGCGGGATGAGCGAGGTGCGCATGACCGACTGATCCACGCTGATCGGGTGCGGCAGCTCCTCACGGCCGTCACGCTCTTTGCTGAAGAGGTCCAGCAAGGGATGGTTGACGAGGGTGTAGTTCATGATTTCACTCACCCCCAGCCCCTGTAGCTTGTTCCGGAGGGCGGATACCGCACGAACGCGCGAGTCATCGGCACCCGGAACCACCTTCGCCAGCGGCATGTTGGTTGGAATATTATCCACCCCGTGGATCCGGGCAATCTCCTCCACCAGATCCACCTCGCGGCTGAGATCGAGCCGGAAGCTGGGCACCCTCGCCACCGCAGTTTCGCCCTGCTCGTCTTCAATCCCGATTTCCAGTGTTTCAAAAATCTGTTTCATCCGATCGGTGGAGATATCCGCGCCAATCTTCGCTTCAATACGCTTGAAGCTAAACGGAATCCGTACCTGCGCCTTCGGCGTTGGATAGGCATCAACTACGCCCTTGCAAAGCGTGGTTCCAGCCAACTCACACATCAGCGCGGCGGCACGACGGCTAGCCCACTCGACCGACTCCGTATTAACCCCGCGCTGGAAGCGATACGATGAATCGGTGGTCAATCCCAGTTGTTTGGCCGTGTGCCGAATAGAGGCTGTT
>JAUVAN010000081.1 GCA_030591725.1 Deltaproteobacteria bacterium | reverse complement strand
GCCAAGACCGTAACGAATCCCGACACCGACGGTTAACCGTGCAAGATCATCATCGGTAATTGGTCTGACCCAAGGTTTACCCGCGCAGGATGCGGGCAAGTCATCGGAATGATCACGTAAGTAGCGGTACTCGGTAACGCCGAGTCGATCGTCGAGGAGTCATTCAGCCTGGGCGCGCTCGAGTATCCCCAGTATACCAGGCCGGAGATGGTCAACGGGACGAGCGTCCCGCCTGTGCTCCTGTCAGGGAATCACAAGAGGATTCAGGAATGGCGAAGAGGACAGACTCTGTTGAGAACACGCGACCGACGCCCGGACATGTTCGAGAAACTCGAAATTTCGCAGCAGGACCGCACATTGATCGATCAGGCGAGCGAGGCTGAGGGCGAATGAAACCAGAAGTTCACATAGCGCTCGTTCACTACCCGGTGATCAACAAGTTGGGGGATATCGTCTCCACCGCTGTCACCAACTTGGACATCCACGACAACGCTCGCAGCGCCCGGACATACGAGGTGGCCAGTTACCACATCGTGACGCCCCTGGACGCGCAGGTGGAGCTTGTCAGCCGCATCCTCAACCACTGGCGCGAAGGGTTCGGCGCGCGCAGGGTTCCGAACCGTGTGGACGCAATGAACCTCGTGCATGTGAGCCGCACGCTCGAATCGGCCATCGAGCAGATCATGGATGGTCGTGATGTCAAACCCACTATCGTGGCCACCGCCGCGCGCAGATTGGAAAAGACGGTCTCCTACGACGCGATGAGAGCCCGAATGCAAAAAGAGACGGGTCCGTTCGTGCTGGTTTTCGGCACCGGATACGGACTTGCAGCGCCGGTAATAGACAGGGTCGACAACGTTCTCGAGCCCATCGGCGACCCCGACAACTGGAATCATCTTTCTGTCAGGAGCGCAGTGGCGATCACCCTGGATCGACTACTTGGCCGCTGGTGAGCGGCTATTCGGTTTCGTAGTATTCCAGTCCCAGGTGGGTGATCAGTTCCTCGCCGGCCATATGGCGCAGCGTGTTCTTGAACTTGATCTTCTGGATGTGCAGGTCATGTTCGGCGTAGACGCCATCGGCTGTCTGTGGGCTCTTGTCGAAAAATGAGAGCCATTCCTGGATCCCCTTGAAACCGGCGCGCGCGGCCAGATCCATGAAGACCGCCAGATCCGCGACGATCGGCGCGGCCAGAATGGAGTCCCGGCACAGGAAATTGATCTTGATCTGCATGGGATAGTCGAGCCACCCGAAGATGTCGATGTTGTCCCACCCCTCCTTGGAGTCGCCGCGGGGCGGGTAATAATTAATGCGGATCTTGTGGTAGAGATCTCCGTACAGTTCCGGGAAGGTTTCCTTGCTGCATATTGTATCGAGCACGCCCGCCTTGGAAACCTCCTTGCTTTTGAATGATTCCGGATCGTCGAGCACCTCACCATCGCGGTTGCCCAGGCGAGCCGTTCCCATCCATGCCTGACACCCTATGGGTTTCTTGAGGCCCTTCCTGATCATCAGAGCGTACTTGAGTATGTTTTTCTGAATGTATGACCAGGGGGGTATGGCACATGTCAGGGCACTAGACAATCCTGACCAGGAAACCACCGGCCAGCATGAAGAGCAGGCACAGACCGAAAAGCAGGCCCGGCGGTCCGGCCAGAACGTCCTTACCCTTTGTGTTTTTTTTCAGCTTGTTCATATCGGATTTCCAAAAGCGAAAGACGTGCCATGTGTCTAACCCCTCGAAATCACGCCAGGCATGTAACCATCGACGCCGATGTAAACGGTTGTGTTCTTCAACGAGTAGATTTTGTCTGCTGTGTGGAGATTGGAAGATTTTCCAGGTTGAATGTGTTCGGCGGCTGTTTTCCGATTGCACGGTCTATTTTCATGCCCCAAGTTACTTAATGAGTAGTACTATTGATTCTGGAGGTTTCATGTATCGATATTTGTTGATTCTATTATCTCTGGGCCTGGCGGTGTCCTTCTCCGGCTGCAACAAGGACCCGGATTTCGGGACGGGTGACAAAGACGACGACGATGACGACGATGACGAGGATGACGAAGGATGCGACCTCCTCGGCGGTGATGAGGTCAAGGGGCTGGACATCACGGCAGTGGACATCTACCAGGGTGTCAGGATCCAGATAATGGAGAACGGTCAGGCGGTCAATGCCGGCAATGCGCCTGTTATCGCGGGCAAGGACGCACTTATTCGCATCCACGTGCAGAGGCAGGCCGATTGGGAGTCCAGGGATATTTACGCGCGGATCGAACTGGACTCCTCCCTGGAGTCTTGCCCGATAGAAGTCCAATACAATGTTAATTCCGACTCCAGCCTGGACACCCTGACCAGCACCCTGAACGTGGAGATCCCCGCCGAAGAGATCATTTCCGGCCTGGGTATCACCGTGTCGCTGCGAGAGGCGGACGACGACGTCGACGCGTCGGGCAACAGCGATGCTGCCGTATGGCCGTCAGACGGATCGAACGACCTCCAGGTCATGGACGTGGGAGTTCCGCTGGAGGTTGTCCTGGTTCCGGTGCGGTACAACTTCGACGGCTCGGGCCGGTTACCCGAGACCGGCGAGGAACAGATCGGGGTTTACGAGAATGAGTTCTACTCAAACTACCCGATCCCGGATGTTAACATCACGGTACTGGAGCCATTCGACTGGAGTGCCGGGATCAGTGCATACGGCGGGGGATGGGGAGAGTTGCTGAACGCGATCATGCAGCTTCGAAGCGCAAATGGAGCCGCATTCAATGAGTATTACTACGGGGTGTTCGCCCCATCGAGCTCCTTTGAGGCTTTCTGCTCGGGGGGCTGCATAACGGGCCTGTGCAACCTGGTGGAAGATCCTTCCAACTCATTCGCGCGGGCCTGCATCGGGCTCGGATTCGCCGGCGAGATGGCCGCCGGAACCATGATCCACGAGGTGGGTCACGCGCATGGTCGGTCCCATTCGCCGAGCGGCGGCGCCTCGGGCGTCGATCCGAACTACCCGTATTCCGGGGGGTTCATAGGCGTGCACGGGTACGATGTCGTAAAAAATGCGCTCAAGGCGCCGAACTCGTTCTATGACTTCATGGGATACGATAATCCGACATGGGTGAGCGACTATACATACGATGCCCTGTACGATCGGATATCCATTGTAAACCAGAGCGCCCAATGGATCATGCCGCCGGGATTCCAGGCATCGTGGTCGTCACTTGCCATCGGATCCGATGGAGAGGTGACGGTCGGACCGAACTTGAGGATGGACGTACCCCCGGTTGGACGGGAGCACCAGGTAGAGCTTCTCGACGCCGACGGAGCGTTGGTCGATATGGTTACCGGATACTTCAGCCCGTACGCCAGCCTCAGCGGCGGACTTGTCGTCTTCCCCGAGCCCTCCCACGACGTTGTCTCAACTCGCCTCGATGGGTATGAGATGGTTTCTTTGTAGCCCCTGCCATTTTCTTGAAATATATATATTCCGTGCTCGTACCTCATTAGGAACACGATGGGCAAGACTCTCTACATGATCATATTCGCGCTCTTCGCCACTGCGGTCATCACCTCAATCCATTACTACCTGTGGTTGAGATTGGTTCACGACACGGGGCTGTCGACGCCGTGGAGAACGATCGCGACGTGGTCGATCGTCGTCCTGTGCGCGAGCATACCCCTTGCCATGATACTGGGCAGGGGGATCCCCTTTGGAGCTTCCCGAGCCCTTGTCTGGGCGCCCTACGTGTGGATCGGGATGATGATGCTTCTCTTTTTCACTCTTCTGACCGTGGATGCGGTCAAGCTCATGGCGTTGGTGGTCAAGAAGGTCACTGTGGGCGGCTCGCTCATTGCCGATCCCGAGCGCCGCCGGGTCATGAACCGGATAGTTGCCGGAGCGGCGACCGTCGCGGTGACAGGCTTGAGCGGAATAGCAGTGGTAAAAGCAGCCAAAAAGGCGGTCATCAAGAAGCTGGAGATCAACCTGTCGCGCCTGCCACGCAAACTGGACGGAATGAAGATCGTCCAGCTCTCCGATCTTCACATCGGCCTGACCAACGGTGGAAGATGGCTCGAAGACATAGTGCGCCGCGTCAACGCCCTGGAGCCCGACGTCATCGTCGTCACGGGTGACATCATCGATGGGCAGGTGGAGCTACTGGTCAAGGAGATAGCCCCTCTTCGCGATCTCGAGGCGCCCCATGGCGTTTACTTCGTGACCGGCAATCACGAATACTATTTTGGGGTGAGCGAGTGGTTGCCGGCGGTTACAAGACTGGGAATACGCGTCTTGCGCAACGAGCGTGTGAAGATAGGGGAGGGCGACGACTTCTTCTATCTCGCCGGGGTGGACGACTACAACTCAAGAGGCATGGAGCCCGGGCACGGACAGGATCTCGGGAAGGCGCTCGATGGGCGCGAGCCCGATGTGGAGGTCGTGCTTCTTGCCCACCAACCCCGGGCGATCTACCAGGCGGCGAAGATGGATGTGGGGCTTGTCCTTTGCGGCCACACCCACGGCGGGCAGATATGGCCCTTCACGTACCTCGTGGGACTCCAGCAACCTTACAACAAGGGGCTATACCGCCACGGCGAACGCACATGGATATACGTCAACCAGGGAACCGGCCTCTGGGGCCCTCCCATGAGGCTCGGCACCGAGGGGGAAATCACCGAGATCAGCCTCCGGGCCGGTTAGTGCAACGTTATAGTTATCAGTTGACGTACATGCGACTATACGGTTTTGTATTATTAGCAAGTACGGAGGGGATCCATGTCGTTTGAGAAAGAACAAGACTGGTACAAGGCTAATCAAGAAAAGCTTTTTAGTGAACATCCTGGGAAATGGGTAGCTGTAGATGGTGACCAATTTATCGGCACCTTCGAAACTCTGGAAGCCGCATATGTGAAGGCGGTTGAGAAGACGCGGCGAGAAAAAGTTTTCGTCCGCCAGATCACGCCTGATGCCAGAGTGCTAGCTGCGCCTGCGTTGACTACCGGCTTCATAAATGCCCCGCTGTACATCTAGGCCCAGTCCAGCTGCACTATTTAAATTCGGTCCCCGCTTGGAAGTGGAGATCTTTCTCCCTGAAGTAATTGCCAAACTCAGAGGGGACCGACCAAGTATCAAGGGATGGGCCCTGATTGACACTGGCGCTACGACGACGAGCATCTCTGAGAGAGTAGTGCGCGAACTCGATCTGCAGGATATTGGCGAAGTCGTCATTTCGGGTGCAACCGGCTCGGATGTACATCACCACTACATGATCGACTTTACATTTCCTGGCTCGGGGATCTTTCTGCCTTATGCCAGGGTGTCCAACGCGAAGCTCGAATCCTTCGACTTGGACATGCTCCTCGGGCGGGATATCTTGGGCAACGCTGCTTTCACCTACGACGGAAAGACTGGCATATGGGAACTGGATTTGCCCCGAACTGGCCCCCCAGAACTGCCACATATCTCAAATGATGTAGCCATCGTTGGAGGGGAGAGTGCTCGCACAAAAAAGAGCCGCAATAAGGCCAAGCAAGCCCGCAAATCCAGAAAGAAAAACCGAAGGTAACTCTTTCGGCGCCATGCTCATGGCCAAGAGACCCGCGCAAATTCATGCGCGGGACTGCGTCATTCTGTGAATACTCCGTCGGGAATGAGCTTGCGGCGAATCGCCTCGTCGCAGCCTATTTCCACTTTCGTCGGCTCACCGTCGAGGGAGAGTATCTTGAACTCCACCCTGCGGTTCTTCTCTCTGAATTGCGGGGTGTTTCCGATGGACATGGGACACGCGTCGGACAGGCCGATGGACCGTAGCCTCTTCCTGTCGACGCCCTTCTTGACGAGCTGATCCATCACCATCCGGGCGCGCCTTGCGCTCAGACGTTTACGGTTGGAGGGGTTGCCCTCCCGACTGTCTGCGTGTCCGACAATCAGAACTGATTCGACCTGTGGATTGTCGGCAAGCGTCTTGGCCACCATATCGATCACGGCCAGGCTCGCGGGGAGCACCCTGGTTTTCCTGTTCCTGAAAAGAATGTTTTGAGGCCTGATCACCACGCCGGGTGTTTTTACCACCACGCCCCTGGGCATGTCAGGATAGCCGTCCCTGTCGGCATCGTTGCCACCATCGGCCTTGATTTCGATCTCCGGCTCTTTGAGCAATGGAGGATCGATGGTGGGGTCCTTGACAGGGGCGGGCGAACCGCAAGCAGAAAGGACAGTCATGGAGGCCGTCCCCAGGCCGAAGAGAACGATGAACTCCCGCCGATCGATGGTTGGTTTTCCGATCATTGGATAGGAGGGAGTCCTCGTCTCCAAAACGGCTTTCTTTTTCCTCATTAACCCAGAAGTTTCTTCGCCAGGTGGACGGTGCGTTCCTTGCGGATCCGCTCCGCCAGGAGTATCGCGCGGAGTTGATCGTAGGCGTCCTCCACCACATCGTTGACCAGCAGGTAGTCGAACTCCTCGTGATGCGCTATTTCGTCGAGGGCGGCTTTGAATCGTCTGTCGAGGGACGCCGGTGTCTCAGTGCCCCTGGAGCTGAGACGTCGTTTGAGCTCGTCGATTGACGGTGGCAGCACGAAGACGCCGATGGCATTTGAGTACTGGGCCATGATCTGGTTTGCGCCCTGGTAATCCACGTCGAAAATCAGATCGAAACCCTGTGTAAAGGCGGATCTGATCTCCGCGTGGGAGGTCCCGTATCGGTTTCCGTGGACGTGGGCCCACTCGATAAACAACTCGTCTTCCACCATCTGGTCAAAGGTTTCCTCGGCAACGAAATAGTAATCCGTGCCATCCACCTCATTGGGTCTTGGCGGGCGAGTGGTATGTGACACCGAGAAGCGCACGTCGGCAAACTGATCGAGCAACTTGTGACACAGGGTTGTCTTTCCAGCTCCCGAGGGAGAGGAGACAATGAGGAGTATTGGTTTGCGTTTGTTCATGTCATTCCACGTTCTGAACGAGTTCCCTGATCTTCTCCAGATCTGCCTTGAAATCCACCACTTTGTGAGTGAACTCGACGAGTCCCGCCTTCGCACCCATGGTGTTGGCCTCTCTTGCCATCTCCTGAACGAGGAACTCCATCCTCCTGCCGATGGGATCTTCTGACAAGATGAGTCCCGCCATCTGATCGCAATGGCTGAACAACCGGGTCAGTTCCTCGTTGATGTCGGTCCTGTCGGCCAGCAGCGCCGCCTCCGCCTCCACTCGACCGGGATCGAGCTTGAGATTCGTACCGGCCAGAAGACCGGCGATCTTTTGGCGTGTTTTTTCCAGAATTTGCGCGGGATATTCTTTCGCCATGGTCGAAAGATCCCTGACCGATGCGCTGAGCAAATCCAGCCGCTCACTGATCTCGGCGGACATGGCGGCGCCCTCGTTCTCCCGCATCAGCAGAAGCTTCTTCATGGCTCCCTCGAAGGCGATGGTGACGACCTTCTCCAGCTTTTCTGGATCGTAGCTTGGCGAGATGGAAAACAGATCCGGAGCCGCCGCCAGCACAGGCAACAGGTCGGCCAGGTCAATCTTCATGTCATCGGCAACCGAGGCCAGATTCTCGAGATGATTTTTCAGCGCGCTGCGATTGACCTGCGACGCGCCGCCCGGGCCTTCGTAGACGAGTCCGACGGTGCAGTGCCCCCGATAGAGACGACTCCTCAACAACTTTTCGATCAGTGGTTCAGCTGCGGCAAGCTCTCCGGGGGCGCGGTTCCTTATCTCCAGAAAACGATGGTTTACAGTCCGGATCTCCAGGACGATCCGTCCGTCTTCGAAGGTTGCTTCTCCTCTTCCAAATCCTGTCATGCTGCGCATCTTGGCGCCTGTTACTTGAAAAGATTGTCGAGCTTGGAACGGGCTTTGTCCATATCATCGCCCTGCGCCTTGCCGTCCCTGAATGTAAAATGAGTGCAGTAATTTGTACGCTCGCGTTCCGTGATGTACTCGGCGATGCGTTCGCGGCACTGGTTGTTATAACCCGGATCCCAGAACTCGCAGTTCTTGCAACAATGAAGATCTGTACTGCAGTGCGGGCACGTGTCCGTCCGGGCCATTTTGATTCGATCAAAATCGAGTTCCTGACCACAACTGAAACAAAAATAATGTTTTTCTTCGGTTTTCGGGATGTACATCGAAATCCTCTCGCTTCTTATTTTCCCCGGATTCGGTTTCGCCGCTGCCCGATCTGAGGTAAACATTAACTATGAGTAGAATATCAGTTTCGACCGTGCGTGCAAGGGCTGCCTTCCGCCTGGCAGCGGTCTTGTCCTTTATATTCACGGCTCTGTCGGCCTGTGGTCCCAACGGCGGCAGGGGAGATCCTCCAGCAATGTATCTCGATCCGCCTTCCGCACTCCAGGGTGCGTCTGTCGTGGTTAACATCAGCGCGCAGGGGGTCGCGTTCGATCAATGCACCAACATGCAGTCCGAAGCATTCACGTTCGTCAATACCGCCAATGAGAGTCAGATAACCGTCTTCGAGGCAACGGCGCTCGGCCACGATGTGATGAGGGTGACACTCGTTGTGGATTACAGCGCCGACATCGGAACGCACGCCATCGAGTACCAGTGTGACGAGAACACCTTGCTGCACGGAAGCCTGCAGGTTCGAGAGCGCCTGGGAAGCTCGACGGTTACACTCGATCCTGCGGAAGCGCCCGCGGGAACATACGATCTGTACATCGACATCCACGCGGTAGATACGTACTTCATCGAGGACGTTACCCATGTCATTTTCGGGGACGGCACGAACGTCGCCGTCAAGCAACTGCAACTCATCGGGGGGACCGGAGAGCTGAGGGTAACGGTGGATATCTCCGCCCTGTCCCCGGTCGGCGAGGTGGACGTGGCGGTCATCACCGGTTCCGCGGTCGCCCGAGGAGTATTCGAGATCACCGAACGGATCTATCCAACCATTCAGGTGGATCCGGATCAGGTGATTCGGCCCGCCAACGGGGATGTGCCGGTGCAGGCTTCGTTGACCATCGAGGGTGAGAGCACCACCTTCGTGGATCCTGCGGAAGCAGCAGCCGGCGAGGGAACCGTTGTTAGCTTCCCGGATAACCCGGGGATCACTATCGACACGTACGACGTGAAGAACTTCAGCGAGATCGACATCAATATCTCGGTGGACGAATTCGCCTTGCTGGGGCCTACCCCCCTGGTCGTGGAAACCGACGGAGAAGTGGTGACCACCGACTTTACGATTCTGGCTGATCCCGCCGACAAGGTTCTACTCCTCACTCCTTCGAAGCTGGTCAGGGGGAAGGAGTCGGTCCTGCTTATAGCCAGAGTGGTCAACTCCTCTTTTGACTCCTTTTCCGTTGCTCATTTTCTGGATCCCGAGTGTCAAGTGGATGCGATCGCCGTTATCGATGCGCAGACCCTGGCCATATGGACATCGACCGATTCCGACTTTCCCACGGACGAAACAGTCCTGCAGATAGATACGGCAGCGGAAACGGTTGCGGCCCATGTGGTCATCGCGGACGGGAATTCCCCTTTCGTGACTGTGCCGGCTCCCCAGTCTGTTCTTCAGGGGTACTCGGGATATGTGGTTCTCGGCATAGAAGGCGGTCTCTATTCGACCGTAGCACAAGTGCACGTGCTCGATCGATCCGGCTTGAAAATCGAAAATCAGAGTCCTACCATTGACGGGACATCCATCATCCTCGAGATCCGGGTCGCCGACGATGCTCCGGTGGGCCCGTCACTATTGAAGGTCACGGATGGGATCCAACAAATGGAGACGATCCTGGATATCGCTCCGTCCGGCGCGGTCCCTCATATGGAGTTATGGCCACCGGTCGTGCTGCCGGGACGTCGGACCATTGACATGAAGGCCACCGTGACGGGGCCGACCATGTCGACATCGAACGCTTTCATCACCGTCGATGATCCCTCAGTATCGGTCGAGGACGTGGACGTGCTGGACGGGGGCATGGCCGTGATGACATTGAACGTGGGCCCGACCGCGCGCTCGGACATGGCCGTGGCCTACCTTGGGGTCAACGGCGAGAAAGCAGCCGCAACCTACCTTCCCCTCGAAAACATCACGCCCATATTGACCGGGAGTCCTGACGTGATCACGAGGGGGAGCGACATCACCACCGTCCTCATCCAGGTCGACGTTTCGGGCCACGTGTTCAACAGCGTTGTGGCGCAGGTTTTCGACGATATAGGCGTGGAAATCGAGAGAGCCACAATCATCAATCCCAACATCATCGAGATCGAACTGGAGGTGGAACCGACTGGGACCTGGCCCGGGGGATGGTTCGGGATCATCCTGAGCGAGGCGGGGCGTCAGGCCGTCGTCCCGATCCAGATAGCCGGGACCGATCAATCCCTGACAATGCAGCTCAACCCGGACACCGTAAAACCGGGGGACAGGGAGGTCACGATCTCGGCGTCGGTCCCCCCGCAGGCTTTGCTCAGCCAGGCTGTCGCCGTCGCTGGAACGGGTGTGGCCGGCGTCTATGCGTCACTGGATTCCCCTCCGAGCGCGGGCAGCGCAGAGATCGTGGTGGACGTTGCCTATGACGTGCAGGTGGGCTCGAATGGCATCCCGATCTTTCTGACGGCGCAGAAGGGCGCCGCTGTCGGCCATCTGGATGCACAGGATCTCGAGGACCTGGTGATCTCGGAGGCATCGCACTGGGAAGGAGACCTGCAGCTGGACGAAGATTTGTTGCTCTCCGTGGATCCGGGAGCACCACCGACGCTGTTCACGTTCAGCTCCTCCCAACCCGCATACGCGGACCTGGACGCCAATCTTCTTTACTCGCAACCGTCATCGTTTCGGCAGGGCTTCGAGGATTCCTCTTCGACCGGCGCGGTCTGGGTTCTGGACTCCATGGACGTGAAGATCGATGTAACCCCCTCCAGCGCTCCGGGCGCGGACCCCTGCGCGGCATGGGTTGTACCAAAAGGGGGAGTAGCGGTGGACATGGTCGAGCCCAACGATGATCCCCCCGATGCGTTGCAACTGACGCAAAGCCCCTGCGACATGGCCTTCTGGGCGAAGGGTGATATCGACGGCGCCCTCGACATGGATCGGGTAGAGATCCCGGCCACCGACTGTCGCCTGGCATGTGCAGTCGTGGCCCGCAGCGTGGCGAACCGAGCCTGGGCAGTGCCCGATCTCCAGATGGAACTACTCGATTCGTCCGATATGTTGATCGATTCTTCAAAGGGCTGGCCGACGGATACAAACGCGGATCCTCGGATCTATTTTGACGGAGACAGCAGCATCAGGCAGATAGCGGTAAGCGCCGAACAGGCGACCGCAGGTTTTTACATGTTGAATATCCGCCGGCCCACCCTGGTGCGGGAAGTCTGCCGGGTGCCGGGCGAATCGTTCATCGAGCTGGAGCTGGAGCCGGGACAGTCAATGGACACCTTATCTGTGGTGCTGCTCGATCCGGACAACGGCACGGTGCTGGCTGTTCTGCCTCTGAACGGAACGGCGCCGCCTGATGGACTGGTGGTGATCGGCGACGGAACCCTTCCGTTCGTGGATTTCGAAGACACGACAGGGGTGACCCTGTTTACCGCTGGAAGCGGCTTCGTCATTGCGCTGCTGGACGGTGTCTTGAGGGTAGACTCACTGCAGGTAGGAGGCATCGGGGACTACGGAGAAGGGGACTCCCTTGCAAATGGAACCGAGGAGTGCTTTGCGCGATTCGGGGGCATCGACACCGACGACAACCTCTTCGATTTCCTCGCCTCCTGGGAACCCACCCCGGGAGCCTGACCTGAGCGGTTTTTCGGAAAAAATGTGTCTGGCACCCTTGGGGCACCCTTGGGAGAGAAAAGATGCGAGTGAAATATCGGTCATCTCCATTTCTCTTTTTTGTAACAATTCTAACAGTATGCAATCTCTCATGGGGTCAGGCCGGAGAAAAGGGCGGCCGACGTGTCCAATTCGAGCTTGGAGCGAGCGGCGGCTATTTACTGATGGGTCAGACCTATGGAAACGACAGTGAAATTGAGAAGAAACACCTGTACGGTGGAGCCATCGGAGGAGGAGAACTTGGCCTCAAGTGGCCCGTGAGCGACCCTCTTCGACTCGGTTTTCGATTGTCCGGCCACGGCGGTAACCTCTCCCATCCATGTGAGTCAACTAGCTGCGAGTATAATACAGAGACCCACCAGACCGATTGCGACTGCCAATATAGTACGTATCCTTCGGGCCTGGCATCTATCTCCTTGGTATTGGACGTCATATTTCGAGATTGGATGTGGCTCGACATCAATGCGGGGCTCTTTGTTCCCATCGATTCTCGGCGTGCGCCATTGCCCGGGTTGCAGGCTGGCGTTGGCCTGGGATTTTCGATTCTCAATGAAAAAAGGGTGAGTCCATACCTGCGTCTGGGTTGCGCAGTTGTATGGCGGGACCACGCAGGCGTGGCTCCGCAGGCTGCGCTGGGCATCAGGTTTTAATAAAACCCAAAGGGGTCAATGCCCCCGAAAAAATGTGTCTGGCACCTTTGAAGGTGATTCGTCTACCAGAGGCAGATGTCCAGGCTGGGGAGATACGATCCATCGTATCCCTCGCCAATCCAGACATAATAAATTGTGCTGGGGGATACAGTTACGGAACTGTTACTGGTCGAAGTGCTGCTGGTGGATATACAGAAAAGCGAAGTTCCGGTGGCGCAAGGCGCATTGGTTACTTCAAGGGCCAGATACCCGCCGGAATAACCTGACACACGGGTGGCGCTCCAGTTGAGGGTGGTTTGCGATGGACCGGTGGTGTATTCGATGACCTTATCGCCGCCGGTGGCAGTCAAGTAATCGCATGAGAACTGATGGCTTTCGACTGAGTCGCCGGTGTCCGAGGCCCAGGCCCAGCAGTCCTGGCTGCCGCTTCCCGCGTAATAGCTGGGAGACAAGTGGTTGGCCGCCGTGCTGCAATCATCGCCGGACGTGCCGACAGCCACTGAATTGACGTAAATGTCGATATCGACTGTGGACGCGAGCGAATTGCCGCATGTGTCGGTGGCATATGTGCCCACGCTCAGCACATATTCATCGCCGTCGACGAGGCCCGATATGGCAATATCGTAGGTGCTCGCGTCAACTGCGGTGATTGTGCCCATGGTGCCGGAGCCGGTAACAGCAGCCCACGTGACGCTGGTAGTATCGACGTTGATCATGTCCTCAGAGAAGGTGAGCGTGTAGGTACCCGCGGTAGTTCCCGCCGGGAAGATGTGATTGCCCGAGGTTACAGATGGATCACCGGAGACGGGATCGACGCAGACCTCGATTGTGATGGTGATGTCCACCTCTGCGGCCAGGGTTTCTCCACAAGTGTCCTCCACGCCGGCGCCGATAGTGAGTGTGTACTCGTCACCCTCCGTGGCGCCCGAGAATGCGACCGTGTATTCGGATTCGTTCACTGCGGTGATGGAGTCCATCGTTCCCGACCCCGTGACCACAGTCCAGGTAACGTTT
>JAUVAN010000417.1 GCA_030591725.1 Deltaproteobacteria bacterium | reverse complement strand
GGGGTGGGAGCTGTGGACCTTTGCTCTCTGGAAGCTGGGGCTTACCAGGGGGCTGGCTTTCAACATGTTCATTCTCCTGTCCCACCTCCTGGTTCCCTGGGTCGTGTTCGCCTCGGCCAGGTTGTTCAGGCTCGACAGATGGGCGGCGCTTCTGGCGATGACGCTGGGAATGTCCATCTGGTTTTTCGACGGTTTCCCCCGGTGGTGCACCTGGATCGGGATGACCTCCTGGGCCATGGCGGGGTATCTGTGCCTCCTGCCGATTGCATTGCTGTATCGGTTTCTGGATGACGGCAAGGCCTGGCGCGCGGCGGCCTGTGCGGTGGTGCTCGCGGCAGGCCACCTGGTGCATCCGTATACCTTCGCGGTGACGGCGTTGCCCATGCTGGCAATGTACGTTCGGTCTTTCAAGCAGATATCCATCAGGCGACACGTGGGGGTGTGGTCAATCGCCGCGTTCACCGTTGCCGCCAACGCCTACTGGTTGATCGTTGCGCTTCGCTTCTGGCACTACATCCTGGATTCCGGGTACTGCTTTCAGGGAGGAGTGGGATATCTGCTCACTGACTACCTGGGGTTGATCGGCGCGGATCCGCTGGTTTCCGGGGTGCTGAGCAACAGGACGGCGTTTCGTTTGATAGTTATCCTGGGATCGATCGTCACCCTGTATTTCTGGAAAAAGAAGCGGGACGATCGTTTTTTACCCTTCGCAGTTGCGCTGGGCGCCACTTTTGCAGTCACATATTTCGGGAATTACGTGTGGCTCACAAAACAGGTTCAACCGTATCGATTCATACTGCCCGCTATCTTCCTGGCGGTGATCCCCGGCGCGAGCTTCCTGGCGCGAGCTATTCGATCAGAGAGCCTGCGCAAGCTGCCCCGCCTGGCGTACGTGGTCATGGGGATCATGCTCTTCGTCACGGTTCCCGCTCTGGCCCGGGACGTGCTTTACTTTTTCCCGCAGTTTCTTCCTTCCCTCAAGCCGTTGCACGAGGTGATGCCCGTGCCCACGGGAGATCAGAAGGCGTTCGGCAAGGATCTCCCCGGGGCCGGTTTCCACAAGCAAATGGATTTCCGCCACGAGCCGCACTACCAGGACATGAACGACGTCACCCGTTTTCTTCTCGAGAACGACGACGGGCAGGGCAGGGTGCTGGTGGAATGGTACGTGCTCGGCGAGCACCTGGCCTGGAGGACCAAGTCTCAGATACTGGGAGGCTTTCACGAGCGCAATCTAATGCACACTGTGGCGGATCTCTTCCGGCGGGACGAGGAGGGCGATCTGCCCACCGAGGAGCTGCGCCGCTACTTTGAGGACTACGCGGTCAAGTGGGTGATCATGACTCCCAGGAAAAAGCTCGAGGACAACACCGACCTGCTCGAGCCCCTCGGGGGAATTCCGCCCTACGACGATGAAGGGATACCGCGCCATCGGGTATACAAGACAAAGGTGCCGGTCAGTTTCTTTGCCGCGAACGACGGAAGGGTAGAAGCGTCCATGAACCGTCTGGAGGTCACGGGCACGCGACCCGACGAGGATGTGGTGTTGCGGTACCACTGGCTGGAGACGTTGGTGTGCGAGGATGCCGCCTGCGTGGTCGAGCGGGAACCCATCGATCACGATCCTGTGGGTTTCATCCGTGTGCCCGCGCCCCATCCGTCGGATTTTGTTATTATTAACGGGTACTAATGCTGCGGCAAACACAGAACGAAAAGTTTCTTTCTACTTGTTCAGCCGAGAATTACACTTATAAACATAGATGTAGTGGTACATGCACACGAATGAGGGTTCACAGGCCGTTAAACGATACTATCGAGAAAGAGGTAAAAAGGATGAAGCGCTTTACATTACTGCTCGCATTGCTCCTGGTGGTTTTTGTCGGATCAGGCATGTTCGGATGCGACGATGAGGGAAATTCAGGGAGCGATTCGGATTCGGATGGTGATGCCGACGGCGACACTGATGCAGACACAGACACAGACACCGATACCGATACCGATACCGATACCGGTGAGTGCGAAGTCACCGCGCAATGGGGCGGCAGCATTTTCAGCAACGGCAGTTTTGTGAAAAACTTCAATATCTCCGGCCTCTTCGATGGTGATGGCGACGGTGTTGTCGATGATGAAGAAGCCCCGTTCACGCTGGAGGATATCTTCTGTGCCGGTTACAAGTCGGTCGTGATTGCAGTAAGTGACGCTGACTGCCCGCCCTGCGGCATCAGATATGGAGATCTCGCCGCGACTTCCTTTTTTGACGATGTTATGGCGCAGAATTCAGTGATGTTGATGTTCTATAGTGGTGGGCTCGGACAACAAACCAGGACAGCCCTGGAGAACTACGAGTACTTCTCGGGACACTATGACTTCGACCCGGGCTACTATTCCGGAGTTCCGGCCAACACACTTTTCTCCTATTCCTATTACCCGACCATGGCCGTAGCCAATCTGAGTACGGGTATATTGGAAAGGGTCGACTACTACGCTGGCGAGGGTGATGTCATGACAGGGGCGGAGATAATTCAGATAGTCACCGATATCAATTCTGCACAGTAATCGTTCTCTGGAATGGGGGTAAGAACGATGAACAGAATACATTTCTTTTTGTTGACGGTCGCTTTCTTGTGCACCGTTGGCTGTTCAGATGATTCGCCCGGCAGCCTCGATGGTGGGACGGATTCCGACACGGATTCCGACACGGATAGTGACACGGACGGTGACACGGACGGTGACACGGATACCGACACGGATACCGATGCCGACACGGATACTGATTCCGACACTGATACAAACACCGATACGGGCGGAGACACCGGGGCCTTCTGCCTGGACGAGTGTGAGATCTGCGATGAGGCCGACGATCAGTGCTGCGCGGGCTACGCTTGCATCCAGGATTGGGACGGCTACGTCTGCATGCCGGATCCCCTGCCCGATCCCGCGTCCCTGTGTTCCAGCGCCAATCCTGTTCCGGACACCGGATGCGGGATCGTGGGGCTCATATGCCCGCTGGGCGGTATGACAACCTGTTTCTGCACCTGCGATTACACGTGGAAGTGCGCGTACTGACGTCAAACACGTTGACAATCACCGCTCGTTCGCTAAGAATTTTGCACCTGAAACCGTTGGCTCTTTTTTCGACGAGCAGGGAGTAAAAAATGGTCTTCCAGACTCAGGGCATGGTGAAAAAGGCCGTCAAGACGGTCGCCGCAGTGATCAAGAGTCTCGGGGTCGATCCCGAGAAGAGTGAGATCAAGGCGGTGGAAGGCGGCGCGGCATGGCAAATTGCCAAGGGTTCCGCCGATGTGATGATCG
>JAUVAN010000268.1 GCA_030591725.1 Deltaproteobacteria bacterium | reverse complement strand
TCCACCTCGTCGAAACGAGGCAAGCACCTTAAAGGGTGCCCCCGCCCGCTGTCAAGGACCACCGTTTTAGTTTTGTAAAGACAGCATTCGGTTAGTATATCCCAGACAAGAGGGAGTTAATGACCAGTATAACCATACGGACGTTTTTGTTCGGAGTCCTGACTTTGAGTTGCTCGGGAACGGGTGAGCATTCGGGCGAGAAAGATCGATCGGTGAAGCAAGTGGCGAAGGAGGAAGAAACCCCTCGCGTTCATGTGGAAGAACCTCCCCAGCCTGCGAGCTTGCCCCGGGACATGACGGAAAATCTCGTCAGCGGGAAAATAGTCGGTGTGCGTCCGATCTCAATGCGGTCCCTGTCGTTAAAGATAAAACTGGCGCAAGGCGATGTCGCGGTCTTCAAGCCCATGCGCCGTGGCAACCGTACCGCCCGTTTCGAGGTTGCCTACTTTCGTCTCGCAAAATTGCTTCGGGTGAAACGGGTACCTCCCTCGATAATGCGCGAGATCCCACTTTCCAGGCTCATGGGGCACCTGGAGAAACACTTCCCTGATGTGGCCTCGTCCCTGGGAAAAGAGGCGCTTACAGGTAACAATGGGGCGGTCCCCGGCGCGATGATCGCCTGGATGGACGATATCGTCGAGTCCGGGTTCGATGGCCGCAGGGGTCGCGTGAAGCTTGATTTATTCCTCTCCATTGACGGTCCCACGCCCGAGCAAGAGCCGCTTGTTGCGCTCGCGTCGTCAATGGTAGCGCTCGATTACGTGGCCGGAAACTGGGATCGGTTCTCGGGCGGGAACCTGTTCGCAGACAGCTCCGGCGACTCCCTTGTGCTGATCGACAATAACGGCTCTTTCTCGAACTGGTCGAAGCGGCAACGCGAGAGAATGGACAATCTGCTTTCGTCTTGCCAGAGATTCTCCGTCGCCCTGATTTCCCGATTACGAGGGCTCGAAGAAAGAGCGGTGATCGATGCCATGGAGTGGGGGCCCACTCGCCCGGGTCGAGCGCTGCTCAGAAAATCTGAGATCGCGCTCTTGCTCGCCAGGAGGAACGCATTGATCGCCCATGTGGACGAGTTGATCGCGAAGCACGGGGAGGAACGTATACTGGTTTTTCCGTGATATCAGATCAGATGTGCAAAAACTCCGAAGGTTTATCCGGCATATCCATCTCGAAGCCGGCCCTGGCAAAGACAAAGACTCGGGAATCCATACCGCTGCCCTCGAGCGCTTTCACGTACGTTTTCACCTTTTTCTGGAAGTCCTTTTTTCGTCTGCTGCCATCGGCGGGGCCCCCGACGAATTTCTCCCAGTGGGAGCATGCGATGAAACGGGGGTCCTTCACACATCTCAACTGGTATTTCACAAGCTCTTCGGTGCGGCCACGTTGCCTGCAGATGGATTGAATCAGGAGATCGGTCTTGATGTCAGAATCGACGACCGTGACTGTGTGCGCACGGCTCATCTCACCCGCGCTGCCGACAATGAACGTCCGCCTGGCATTTTTCACCTCCGATTTGTAGACAAGAAAAGCTGACATACGCTGGTAGCTCCCCGAGATGAGGCCGATCCCCCACTTGTCAGCAGGACCCACGTTGAGATGATCCCATACATACGGCTTCACGGTGAACCCCCCGACTGTGAAACTCCTGGCCTCTACCCCGGCTGTGAGCGGATTATTGGAGTGACCGGCGTACACGTCGTCATAATGCAGATCCCCCCCCCTTTTATCGGTAATATTGTGCCAACCATCGTATCCGGCGAGCCTCGATATATTCTTGAAGCGCTTCTTCAAATCTGTCCGTGTGTCGAGATCGCAGAATATCGCCGGCAACTTGGCGACAGGTACCTTCGGTCCTTCGAGGTTGAGCCTTACCCTCTTGTGATTCCTTCGTCTTCCCGACGCCATGGTCAGCAACTCGAAAAGAAACGGGATATCCCTGGTGTGATCGTAGTGAACGTGACTGAGCAACACACCGGACAGTGAGTACCCTTCCTCGACACCTCGACGAAGGAAGTTGGCCAGTTCCAGGAGCCGCGTCCAGTGCTCCTTTCTTGTGAGCCTGTTCAGCCAGGGTCTGTAGGTCGGCCAGGGATCGACCAGCAGTATCTCCCTGGGCTCGTAATGGTTCACAATGACGTATCCGTTCACGCCAATCCAGAATATGTGCTGGTAATGACCGTTCCAGATGGAGCTGTTCGGGCGGTACATAATCTTGCCCCCGACCAGCGCCGGCCCGATGGCTCCTATGGTTTTATCCACACTCGGCGGTGCGTCAAAATTCATCGAAGATATTCTTGGCATTTCATGCTCCTTTGCACAGAGTGTATTAGTATCGATTGGCGAAGTATAGTAGAAAGATTTTGACCCCGGGTCTCTGTTGTGGAATAAATGACTTCATGGGTAATCCGCGACGTGTAGAAACCGGCGCAAGGCAAAGTGCAGTGAATGCTGAGGGGGTTTCCCGCCGGGCAAATCGCCGGAAGAGTTCCCGAAGATCCATAGAGGACGTGTCAATCGAACTGGTGGACGATCAGGGAGATGCCATGGCGTTCGACTGTTTCGACCTGAGCGCCGTGGGAGTTTACCTGCACTCGGATCTCCTGTTGTTCGAAGGCGAGGAGCTGCTCCTTCGGCTTTCCCTGCCCTCCAGCCGACGCCCGTTTTCCGTCAAGGGAAGGGTCGTCCGGGCCGACGTTGGAGACGGCCAGGGAAGCGCGGGGATGGGCGTGGCATTCTGTGACATGGGTCACGACGCCAGGGAACAGTTGCGTTGCTACGTGGCAAGAAGATTCGTCAGGCATGCCCAGACCAGATAACGCTCTAACCTAATATCATCGGACTCCCGGTAACGTAATAATCTACCAGTTTCCGAGCCCTGCCGCCGCATCGAAGCACGGCAACGCGAATGTCTTTGCGCTTGTGACCGTTGTCGTCGAGGATACGCAGGGCCTGCCGGATTGTTCGCCCGCTGCTCGCCGAGTCGTCCACCAGAGTGATGCGAACACCCGGACGGGGCAGTTGCACGGCTCCCCTGAATGAAGGAGCCGAAACTTTGTACATCAACTCCTTCAACGGCCACAGGGGAATGAGAAGCGGTCTCGGGATCGAGGCGAGTACACGGCTGAACGGGTATCGAAGATCCAGCTTGAAAAGATCCGCGCTGTACAAGCGGGCGATCACCTGGCCGAAGAAACGACCCTGAGAATGGATGTATACCACCGCCTGCGGATCGAAATCGACCAGCTGCGCCGCCAGTGTTCCGGCCATTGCCTCCATTTCGGTTTGCCTGATCAAGCGTCCCATCGCCGGCCATCTTTGCAAAAGGCTGCGGTTTCCTCAAGCGCATGATTCGTGTACGAGCGCGTTGAACTAATTCAGTGTTCATGAAAGACTTTGCCGGTCATGGGTATCAAGCGCTGGCTTCTGGCTCTATTCATATTGGTGCTCGTTCTGGGCTTCCTGGCCCTCCTGTTTCTTCAATCCGGAGCCGACGAGCGCATCATCGAGGGTTTGATTCCAAGGGTCGAGGAACGACTCGGCGTTCGCATTTCCTTCGAGGATGTGGACATCTCGCTTTCTTCGGTGGTTTTCGAGAATGTGGAAGTCCGCTCAAGGGAGGGTTCAAGACCACTCGTCCTGGTCGAGAGCCTCGGGGTCGGAGTACGGGTAGGGTCGCTGTTGATGGGAGATCTCGATCTCACCGGTATCCGGGTGGACGGTCTCGAGATCCGGATGGGTGAGTCCCTGGACGGAGCGCAGGCAGCGGAATGGAGAGAGCTGATCGAAAGAATTGCGAAGGGAATGGACGCAGAGGCGCAAGGTGACGGCCCAACGCGATCCATCCCCGAAATCCACATCGTCTCGGGCCGTCTCGTCGCGGATGATGGAAGATTCTCGATAACCGTGGAGGGGGTGTCCGGGCGGTTGTCGGCCGAGGGAGGAGCTGTTGTCAACACAGACGATTTCACCCTGGTTCACCTCGGACGGAATCTTGTTTTCGGAGAATCCAGCGAGGTCCTGTTAAGGCGAGAGCGAGAACATGTGTCTCTTTCCCTCAACCAACCGGGCTTCGATCTGCCTGTGGACTTCCAGGAGCTGAAAAAACTCGTCAATGACGCCAGGGACAGCGCGCGCGCGCTCGGCATCGTTGATTCGCAAGAAGCCCTGGCCGAAACCGATGGGAACGTCAAGAAACGCGACGAACAACCAGAGGCCGGCCCTGCGGATGATGATGATGGCATCTCGGCAAAGGTAGCCGTCGTGGATGCATCCGGTGTGCTTTCAAAATCGGGCGACAAGAACCTGGAGATGAAGCTCTCCGGCGTGTCCGGGGAGCTTTCCCTGACACGAAAAAAGGCTTTGACGATAAGGGCGAGCGGACAGATGCCGGGTACTGATGCTCGCTGGGTGTTGGGGGCAAGTTGGCCCATGGAAGGAGATCCGAGCGCCTCCATCGAGATACCGGACATGCCGCTGAAGACCGCCGGAGAGATGTTTGTGGACAACGAGCATATCGAGTGGGGGCGTGCATCGGTCGACGGGACCGTGGTTGTGGAATTGCAGGACAACGGGGAGAAGTTGGCGTTCGAGGGCCAGGCTTCGATCTCGGGGGTAGAGGTGAGTCATCCGAGGCTGGCGACGGAGCCCATCGAGGATCTCGACGCCCATCTGGATTTCAAGGCGAGCTACGAACATGGCAAGGAGCAGCTCAACCTGGAGCGGTTGATGGTGGTGCGAGGACTTGCCAGGATTACCCTGCGGGGCAACGTGATGTTCGATCGTTTCGCCTTCGATATCTCGGGGAACGTCCCTCCGACGGCGTGCCGACAGATCCTCGCGGCGGTGCCCGCGCAACTGAAGCCTCGTCTGGAAGGAGCGCAACTGGAGGGGTTATTCGCCCTGGACATGCGACTGGGTATCGACGAAAACGCGCCGGGAAAAACGGCGCTGGAGGTCAACCTGGACAACCGTTGCCGGATCACGGACTTCGGCACCGCGCCGAACCCGCAGGATTTCCGAAGGCCGTTCTCTTACATCGCCTATAACGCTGACGCAGAGCCCATGCGACTGATCAGCGGACCGGGAACGGACAGGTGGACGCCGTACTCTGTGATCTCGCCGTACCTTGTAGAGGCGGCGTTAACCACCGAGGATGGGAAGTTCAGACATCATCTGGGCGTCACCATCCCGGAGATAAAAAGAGCCATTGAACTCAACCTCAAGAAGGACGGCTTGAGCCACGGGGCCAGCACCATCACCATGCAACTGGCCAAGAACCTCTTCATGAATCGGGAGAGGACCGTGGCCAGAAAGCTGCAGGAGCTCTTCTTCACCTGGTACCTGGAGTCCCAGTTCACCAAGGACGAGATCCTGGAGCTGTATTTCAACGTCATCGAATTCGGCCCGTCCCTGTACGGAATCAAGGAGGCGGCAAGCCACTACTTCGGGCGAGAGCCCTACGAACTCAACCTTGTGGAATCTGTCTTCCTGATCAAACTTCTACCCAGCCCGACAACCCGTCACGGAACCTACGTGCGCAATCAGGTGTCCGAGCGCAAGATGAACTCCCTGCATCGGGTAATGAAGACCATGTCCGATCGCGGGAGGATAGACCGGACGGAGCTTGCGGAGGGGTTGAACCAGGAGCTCCGGTTCTACCACGAGGGAGATCCTCTTCCGGAGTCGAGGATGCCCATAAGCCGAAGCGGGATTCGGGTGCTGCCTGAAGACGAAGAGGAATACGGGGACAAGGACCCGTCGTCCGAACCCGAATGGAGCAACGTCGTACCCGAATCGCCCTGAAACCTTCCACCCCATTCCAGGCCTGACCCCGTTCAGGGTTTCCTTTGAGCGGCGCTGGGGTTATCTTTCCTTCATGAAAACATTAAAAACCACTTACATGGGCATGGAACTCGACAGTCCTCTTATTGTGGGTAGCTGCGGGCTCACAAGGAATATCGAAGGCGTGGAAAAGTGCGCCCAGGCGGGTGCCGGTGCTGTCGTGCTCAAATCGATTTTCGAGGAGGTGATAGCCCACGAAACTGA
>JAUVAN010000357.1 GCA_030591725.1 Deltaproteobacteria bacterium | reverse complement strand
GCGCTTGGCATATATTTCAAGAAGCTCCTCGTACCTGCCCATCTGGGCGAAAATCTTCTCGAGAGCCCAGACGGCGCGTGGGTTCTTGGGATCCTCCAGAAGGATGGAGTCGTAATGACTGAGGGCATCCTCCGGTCTTCCGACCTCCTCGTTCAGAACTCGAGCCAGCCTGAGGCGCAGCTCGAACTTGTCGCTTTCGTCAACGCTTACAAAAGCCTTCCCGTACGCCTCGACGACCTCTTCCCAACGGCCGGCCTTTCCGGCGGATCTCTCCATGTCATCCTGGGTTATGGAATCTGCGGGCATCTGCTCGAAGGCCTTGAGGAAGCCCTCGAACGCTCGGTCGGCATCACCGATCTCCTCTTCTGCGATCCTCGCGATCCGCTGACGCATCGCAAGCTTCTCACCATCGTCTTCCATGTGCTCGAGGGTGACCTCAAGAACATTGGCCAGCTTGGCCGGCTCCTTGCCGTTTTCCTCAAAGATGGGAATCAGCGCTTGCGCCGCCTCCAGATTCTGTCCGTCGAGTTCGAGGACAACCTCGTAGCACTTTGATGCCCTATCGATGCGTTCCTTCTTGTCTCTCCACAGCTGAGCGATCTTGAACTGAAGGCCGATCTTGTCTTCAGTCTCCGCACCCTGCTTGTCAGCCTCTCTCTCCAGTACGCGGATGAACTCGTCCCACTTGCCGGTGGACCCGTAAAACTCCTCGAGCTCGTCCCATGCGCGCATCGCCAGGTAGCGTTTCTTGAGTTGTTCCTGTGCGCGCCTGTCGTCCGGGTTGATCTCGATGAGCGACTTCCAGGCTTCCACTGCACGAGCGTCATCGCCTATCTTGTCGCCAAAAACTACTCCGAGCTTCTGGTAGATCGCGGCCTGCTCTGAAGTATCGACGGCGTTCTGTGCCTGCTTGCCAAGAACCCCGGTCAGCTTTTCCCATTCCTTGGCTCGCTCGTACAAGCTCGCCAGATCTCCGAAGGCCTCATTATTATCCGGATCTTCATCGAGTACGGCTTCCCACAGCTCTATGCAGACCGCAGGGCGCTTGAGCCGCTCTGTTGCCATCTTTGCGATGTCCACGAGAGCCTGGGATTTTTCCGGCCCCGATTCCTGGGCCCCGGCCTCCTTCTTCATGATGCCGATCAACTTTTCCCAGTCGCGGCGCTTCTCGTACATTTCCTTGAGGAATTCGTTGGCCTGCTCATGATTGGGATCGGCGGCGATCACCTGCTCAAAAGCCTTGTTGGCATCTGCCTGGTTGGAGATCTTCTGGATAAACAGCTGGGCGACCTTGAGCCATATAGCAACCTTGTCCTCGTCGGTTTTTGCCTGCTCGCCCTTCACCTTGAGAATTTTCACGAGATCGGGCCAGCGCTCCATTGCCTCGTACTTGTCGATTGCGGCGTCCAGAGCCGGCAGATATCCCGGCTTGACCTTCAGAACAGCCTGATACGTGTTGACCACCATCACGTCCTGGTTGAGGTGCTCATCGTAGATCTTTGCCAGCGTCATCTGAGCGTTGACAGCATACGCCTGATCTTCCACTCCCCTGCTCTGCCGCTTGAGGAAATCGGCCATGGCCGACCACTTCCCGGTATCGGCGTAGAGCACGAGGAGCGCATCGATGATGTCCGGATGCCCCGGAGTCTTCGACCACGCATCCTGCCAGGCCTTGATCGCCTTGTCGGCGCTGTCGGCCTCCGCATCCCTCGCGGCCTGCATAGCCTCCTCTAGCTCCGGGGAAACGGTGCGATCCAGGGTCATCTCTTCTCCCTGTTCGTCTTCGCGCTCCTCCTCGGGCTCCGGTTCCTCCTCGGATTGCGGCGTCTCCTCCTCGGATTGCGGCGTCTCCTCCTCGGAGCCAGCCTCTTCCGCGTCGGTTTCTTCGCTATCCACCGAGCTATCCTCCATGTCCTCAACCTGGTCCTTGGGGTCCGATCCGGAATCGTTCTGCATCTCGTTCTCCTCGAAGAATCTCCCCGTTGCCTCGTTCTCGGGGTCGATACGCCGCAGTTCCTGGTAGTAACGCGCTGCCTGTGCCGGGTCCGCCAATACGGTTCCCCAGAGTCGCCCAGCCGCCTCGAGCAGATCTACCCGGCTCTCGCCCTGGGTCTGCTCCATGCCGGCTTCCACAAGGTCGGCGGCTGCGCTGGTGTCGCCTTCCTCTAAATAGTTATCTAAAAGAAATCCAAGAATCCCCGATTGGGTTGTGTCTGCACGCCAGGCCTGATCGAGAAACGGTACCGCGCGCTGAACGTTATCGTGCCTCAGCAACCACCTCTGTCCGATTCTGGACATGACGCCGGGGCGCTCTTGAGCAGATCTCGATTGCAGGACCTCGGCGTGAAATGCCGCCAGCCCCGCATCCCCCTCCTCCTCCATGAGCACCTGCTCCAGGACGAGGACGGCTCCGCGATGATCGGGATCTGCATGGACCGCACGTCGCAACAACTCGGCCATCTTGTCGGAGTCGTTGGCGCGTTGGATCATGGCCGCCCTGAACAGCAACTCGGCGCCGGCGGGCGTGTCGTCGGCGCTGTCTGCCAGCTCCTGTGCGCGAGTCTCCCATTCATCGCCGGATTCGAGATCCTGCAGAATATTGACCGCCCACTCGTTGTCCGGATCTCGTTCGATGATCTCTGCGCATGTCTGCTGCAGCTCATCCTTCTTCCAGAAGATCAGGTAGAACTCCGCCAGATCCCTGTACAGAGCCACCTGGCCCGCCGGGTTCTCCTCGATCTCCAGCTCGAGAGATAAAATTCTCTCGAGTGTCGGCAGTCGACCCATCTCCCAGTATACCCGCCTGGCCTCGCGCAATGCGTCCACCGCGTCGGCCTTGGCCTTGAATGCCTGCTGGTAATGGGCGATGGCCTTCGCCTTTTGGAGAAACTTTTCCTCCCAGAGCCTCGCGACGGTCATGTGCATCTCGCAGCACTCGGCCGGATCATCGAGACCCTCGATTTGTTCCTCCAGGTGAAGGATGTAGTCCGTCCAGTTCTCGAAACCAGGATGTGGGCGCTTAGTCATCTCTACTCTTATTGCCTTTCAACCGCTACTGCATTGGCGAGCCAACCGCTATCTCCGCCAGGCGCGCATTCGCCGCCGAGATATAGTCCATTCTCGTCTTTTGATTGGCGGTTTCGAGGAACTTCTCGAGCCAGATTTTGGCGTTCTCTTTGTTTGTGTAAGAGTACGACCATCCGAGGCTGAACATGGCGTCTTCCATGTCCGGCTTCATTTCGAGCGCCTGCCTGAACGCCACGACGGCCTTCTCGTACTCCTTTTTTTCGGAAAGGACCGTACCGAGTCTGTGATGCAATACCGCCAGCTCATCGCCGCGACCTTCGAGAGCCTTGATGCCCTCACGAAGCACCTGCTCCCCCTGTCCGAGGAAGCCGTAATCCAGGTACAGGGAACCGAGTTCGCGATAGGCGTCGAAGAACTTCCCGTTGACCTTCAGTGAGTCGGTGTACTTCTGCAACGCCTCGTCGGGGCGGTCCATCTCTTCGAGAACTCTGCCGAGGCGGTAGTGCGCCTTGTACAGTTTTGCGTCGAGCTCAATGGTGCGCTTCAACTCCGTTTCTGCTTGCTCGTACTGCCCCATCCATTGATACACCTCACCGAGCTGATAGTGATATATAGCCAATTCATCATTGAGCGCGATGGCCTTCTGCAGGTGCCTGGCCGCCTGCTCGAATTCCTTGGTTTCGATATACACGATGGACAAATTATGGTGCGCCTTCTCGTTTTCCGGATCGAGGCTCACGGCCTTGCTGCAATCCCTGATTGCCTGCGGGAAAAGCTTCCTGCGATGGTACTCCACACACTTGTTCATCATCTCAACTGAGTGGACATGTTCACGGCTGCATTTCCCACCAGTGAACAGTGTGGCGAGTGCGCAAACAACCAATATCAGCTTCTTACTCATGGAGTTGCTCCTGTTCTGTAGAGACACGTAATAGCAGGCAATTTTAGAGAATAGACGGGGGGATGTAAACCCCATCAAACGACGTTACGTACTATTTTTTCAAAAACCAATTGAATTGTGTTTTTTTCAACAAGAGCAGCATCTTCATGAGCCCAGCTTCACTAGCTTTCCGCTCTTGTCCTGCTTGTATCCCCTGGGAAGGATCGCATCCACCTTCTTCTTGTATCCCTGAGTTCCCCATCCCAGATTCACGAACGCCTCGAT
>JAUVAN010000043.1 GCA_030591725.1 Deltaproteobacteria bacterium | reverse complement strand
GAAACTGGAAGGCCTGGAGGGATCCCTGGCCGACAACCTCCTGACGCACCTCAAGCTGGTTCTCACCGACGAGCACAAGAGCAAGGCCAACAAGCTCTCCGACGAATCCGCGACCCACGCAACGCGCCTGCGGGATCTCATCGAGGTGCGTGGCTGACCGGACGAGGCTTATGGTCCCTTGATCAATTGAACGTTGATTTCCCGCCCTGCAGGTTTGAGCCGTACTACTACTTCAAAAAGATCTGATACGTGACTGATGGGAGGTGGGATGTCACCGGGTTGCGAGATGTTGTCTTCTCTGTGAGTCATTGCCGTAAACCATACAGGGAAATTATGTTCCCGTGCCAGCGTCTTTAGTTCACTCAATGATGCCTGCTCGGTTTTGTCGAACGGCAATCCGTCCAACAGAACTATCTGTGGAAAGAATATGCCCTGCTCGGTGAGGTCGGTTATACGTTCTTCGAGCCGTTTTGCGCTGAAGTCTTCAACATTGAAGGTCATGATAAAACGGTGGGGAATGATCGTCTCCCACATCACGTTGGAGCTATTTATCTCGTATTGATCCGATATGTCGTGGAGGACTTCTTCGTACCAGAGACAGACCTTTTTTATCGGCTGATCCAGGCAGATATGAAGGACGTTTTTCCCTCTGAGCAAGTTGTCGAGAGCCAGATGCATCATGAAAGAAGTCTTGCCCTCTCCCGCCCTGGCAAGTATTGCGCCGAATTGTCCGTCCGCCAGGAGGCGGCCGGCCTCTTCCCTGATAAATTTCAGCGGATTGTTAGGAGCTGGGTTGTTCTTCGGCATGGCAAAGACCTTCTTTTTTTTCGATAAAAACCAGTTTACCGCTTTTTTTTCTCGGCCGCTTTTTTTATCAATTCGTCTGCCACGTTTTTGGGCACCTGACGATAGGTGGAAAACTCCATGGTGGACTGGGCCTTCCCCTGGGTGCCTGAACGCAGGATTGTGGAGTAGTCGAACATCTCGGCAAGTGGGACCTCCGCCTCTATTACGCTGATAGTTCCCTCATCCTGTGCACCCAGGATCATCCCTCTGCGCTGGTTGAGCGATCCCATTACAGTTCCCTGAAATTCAGTCGGAGTCTCCACCGTTACTTTCATTATGGGTTCCTGCATGACAGGCCGGGCCGTTTTGTAGCCTTCCAGAAAGGCTCCACGGGATGCAGCCCGGAAGGCCATGTCGGAAGAGTCCACAGCGTGGGATGCACCATCGTTGATGACAAATTTTACTCCTGTGACAGGAAATCCCAACAACTGTCCTTTCTCCATGCATTTCTTGAAAACTTTTTCACAAGAAGAAATAAATTCCGTGGGGATCGAGCCGCCGACCACTTTGCTTTCAAAAATGAATTCGTCTTCAACAGGTTCCATGTAGCCGGCCACCCGGCCATACTGACCCGAACCACCGGTCTGCTTTCTGTGGGTATAGTTGAACTCGGCTCGACGGGTAACTGTTTCCCTGTATGCGACCTGGGGCATGCCCGTGGTAACATTTGCGTCGTATTCCCTGCGCATTCGCTCAACATATATCTCGAGGTGAAGTTCTCCCATGCCGGAGATGATGGTGTCTCCGGTTTCATGGTCAACGTAGGCCCTGAACGTCGGGTCCTCCTTGGTAAATCTGGAAAGAGCCTTGGACATTTTTTCCTGGGACTTGTTGTCCACGGGGTCAATTGCCAGTGAGATAACCGGTTCGGGTATGTGCATGGAGGTCATGCTGTACCTGATTTTCGGAGAGGTAAAGGTATCACCGGACGCACAGTCGACGCCGAAGAGAGCGCCGATATATCCGGCAGTTATCGAAGGTATTTCCTCCATCTGATCTGCGTGCATATGCACGACCCTGCCGGTTCTGATTTTCTGGCCGGTTCTGGAATTGACTATCGTGTCCCCCTTGGAGATGATCCCCTGATACACTCTGATGTAGGTGAGCTGTCCGTAACGCCCGTCTTCCAGTTTGAACGCAAGGGCTACCAGAGGTTTTGAGGAATCTGTTTCGAGTTTTTGTTCAACTTCCTCGTTTTCCATGTCCAGGGCGAAGTTTTCAACATCCATGGGTTGCGGCAGGTATTGAGTTACCGCATCGAGGAGGGGCTGGACCCCCTTGTTCTTGTAGGCCGATCCAACAAAAACAGGTGTGAGTCCGCGAGCGAGGGTCCCGCTCATTATTGCGTTGATCAAGACATCTGCCGTGACTGTTTCATTGAGCGCGGCTTCCATGAGCTCGTCGCTAAACATTGAAGCGGCGTCAATAAGGATTTCTCTGCGGGTTTGCGCCTCTGTCTGAAGTTCCTGAGGTATTTCTTCCAGACGTATCTGCTCGCCGCTGCGGCCATCAAAGTACATGGCCTTCATGGAGACGAGGTCCACAACTCCCCGAAAGTCCGATTCAAGGCCTATGGGCAGCTGCATTGCAACGGCGTTGTGGTTCAGCTTTTCCCGGAGCTGATCTATGACGCGGAGCGGGTTGGCCCCGCTGCGATCACACTTGTTTATGAAGGCAATGCACGGGACCTTGTATCTGGACATCTGCCTGTCGACTGTAATGGATTGAGACTGCACACCGCCGACGGAGCAAAGGACCAGCACGGCGCCGTCCAGTACCCGGAGAGCCCGCTCAACTTCGATGGTGAAGTCTACGTGCCCCGGGGTGTCAATAATGTTTATCTCATGGCCATTCCATTCGCAGTAAGTAGCGGCGGACGTGATTGTTATTCCCCGTTCTTTTTCGAGCTCCATGAAATCCATGGTGGCCCCGACGCCGTCCTTGCCCTTCACGTCGTGGATGGCGTGAATTCGCTGGGTATAAAAAAGGATTCTCTCGGTAAGAGTGGTCTTGCCAGCATCAATGTGTGCACTGATGCCAATGTTTCTTACCTTTGTCGGATCTATGTTCATAAAACCTCAGCCAAAAAAAATTCCGCTTCCCCCTACATCACTTCCGGGAATAATGCATGCTTTTTTGAAAAGGGACATCTGCGGTGCCTGCTTATGGCGAGAGCATTATTGCTCGAAATCCTTCGGCCTCAGGACATCGACTCCGGAGATGCGCTCGAAATGTTGGACATTGCGGGTCAGGACGGGAATACCGGCACAGCTTGCGGTGGCGGCGAGAAAGATGTCCTGATTGCCCACCAGCGCGCCCTTCTTTTTCAGTTTTGTGTAGATTTCAGCGGCCTTTTCGGCCGCAAGTTGGTTGAAATCGATCACGGGTACGATGGAAAGCAGCTCCTCGATCTGACGCAACCTCTTCTTGCCCGTGACACCGGCGAGGATTTCAAAAACCGATACGGAGGAGATCAGCGCCTCGTGTTCTACCAACAAGCGTGCCAGCAAGTTGGCGCTCGGTTGTGCGCCGGCAAAGAAATCGATAATCACGTCCGAATCCACGAGAATCATGTCTTCATCTTTCGGTAGCTTGCGCGTACCTCGGCCACACCCGAGCGGGCCTCCTCGGTCTCGCCCCGGGTCCACGAACCCGCCATTCCAAGAACCTTTTCGAGGATGTCCTGCTTCGATTCGAGCCCGTCGAGGTAACACTCGACAGCCTCAACGATAACCCGACCGTAGCCTCGATATCCTCGCTGGGCGGAAAGGGCCATGACCCTGGCTCGGAGATTATCAGGTAGCTCAATCGTAACTCGCATGTTCTGCTCCTTTGCGCATAAGAACATAATAGCATGCTTATGCTCTTATGCGATAGGTTTAAAGACACTTCACGTAAACGGTGACACCCAGTGCGACGATCATGAAGGCGATGCCCATCCAGCCGATGATTACAGTTGCCAGGGCGGGGCGCATCGAAGGGTCCTTTATGTGATTTCTCACGCAGTAGATGTTGAGCGCGTACAGCAAGGGGGCGACGGCCAGGCTCACCAGGGAGACAGCCAGCACCAGGGTCACCGGGTTCCCCACAAGGACCAGGGTGCTCGCCGCGCACAGGCTGGAGCCGATAACGAAAAACTTGTAAAAAACGTGCTTTCGTTTTGCGAGGGCCGGCCGCAGGGTTGCGAGGGTCTCCGAGAAGGCCCGGGAGAAACCGTCGATGACGGTGTACGAAGTGGAGAACATTGCGAAGAACGCGGTCATCATGAACACATGGTACATCCAGCGTCCGAAGATAGCGGTGTAGGCGGTGGAGAGGGCCTGGACGAACTGAATTCCCTTGAGATCCGATCCCATTTCGGTGAGGTGGGCTGCTCCTAGCGAGACGAACATGATACCCGTGATCAGGGAGAGGACGTAGCCCACCCGCATGTCGGCGAGCGCCAGCTTCAGTCTGTGCGCGACGTCGATTGTCGTTCCGGACGCGGTTCCCTGTTCGAGAAGCCCGGTCTTTTCAAGGGTCCAGAAGGAGTGCCACACGGAGACATCTATTCCCGTGGGCATCCAGCCGATGATCGCCGCGATGAGGACAATGGATCCCTCGGGGATCGTCGGGACGACGAAGTGCTTCAGGGCTTCGGGGCCCGGGGCCGCCGGAATGAACGCCAGGATCGTGGCGATCGTAAGCCCGGCCATCATGAGCTTGTTGATGTGATCCAGGAGAGAGAAGCCACCGGCGAACAGCAGGGTTATGACCGCGCAAAGAACGGCTAGAGAGAAGACCTCTGTGGTTGTGAGCGTCCAGAAGATCTCCGTTTTCGGATCACCGGCCCACGTTGCGATCACGCAGCCCGATATGTTCACCACTCCGGAGAGAACGCCCACTCCCTGGAGCACCGTGCTGCCCAGATAAATGTAGAGCGCCCAGTTGCGCGGGCCGGGGACGAGGGCGTATCCCGCGAGCAGGTTGGTTCCGGTGGCCGCCGCGTAACGGGGGCCAAACTCGAACGCCGGGTACTTGAAAAGATGAGCGGCCAGCACGAGCCACAGGAGTTGGTAACCGAACAGGGCACCGGCCTGGGGGCTCAGCACCAGGTGAGATGCGCCGATGCTCGTAGCGGCCAGGAGGATCCCCGGACCGAGCCGTCGCCAGAGGTTGGGTCGCTTCATCGTGGCAGAATTATACCTAAAAATTCCGTGGAGTCTTGAAAAGAAGTGTGGTCTTCACCCATCATGACCGGGCGCAACACCAGGGAAAAAGGTGGCATGAAGAAGTCGACTGGACAAACTCTCCGGGACGCCATTCGGTGGTTGAAAGTCTGGCAGAACACATGCGCCCTCGGCGTGGCCTTTCTGTCGCTGCTTCTCTGGGCCCACTTCAGATCCCGGTACGTAGGAGGCTGCGATCCCTTTGCCTACCTGTCCTGTGCCCGCGCCTTCCTCGGCCTGGAGTCGGGTCTCGAGTTGGGGTTGAGCCCTGTGGATTACTCGGCGCTGGTGCCCCTGTGTCACGCGCTGGTCGATGGCGAAGTGGTCTCCATGTTTCCACCGGGTTTTTCTGCGATCATGGCCATGTTCGGCACGGTTGGATTGGAGTTCTACTGCACGCCGGTGCTCGGCGCGGCGAGCGTCGTGTTGATATACCTCGCTCTGATCCCCGGATCCGGTAGTCGTACTTCGGCCCTGGTCATTTCGATTCTGTGGGCCGCGACACCCATCGTAACCTGGGGCTCTACCCAGGTGATGAGCGACATGCCTGCGACCGTTTTCGTCTTGCTATCCTACGTGTTGCTATCCAGGGGAAGGGAGAGGCTTTCGGGGGTGGTGCTTGGCCTCTCCCTCCTTGTGAGACCCACCAACGTGCTTTTTCTTCCCGCGCTGATGTGGTCGGCTCGCGAGCGCGGCAAGTTGCGTTCGCTCATCTTGTGGTTTGCGGCGGCGGCCTCTTGCCTGGCCGTATACATCTTCGTTATGTTCGGCGGGCCATCGGCCGTTCCGTACGGGATCAATATCCACGAGATTGGCCCCGGCGTTCTGACGGCCAAGCTCTCTTTTTTCGGCCGCACCACCCTGGCGATGATCTGGCCGCTTCTGATCCCCGCAGCCTTTGCGGCGGTCGTGAGGGTTCGCAGGAGTATCCCGTTGCTTCTCTGGCTCTTTTCGTTTGTCCTGTTCCTGTCTGCGTGGAAGCCTTCGATCGGGGCCTGGTGGGAGGTGCGATTCCTGTTGCCCGCATACCCGGCGATCTTCTTGCTTGCAGGAGACGGGCTCGGACTCGCCGGCCGGAGATTGTCTGCCAGGCGACCGTGGGTCATGCGCTCCATGTATGTGATTGCCGCTGTTGCGTTCTTTGCCACCGTGTATTGCATGGTTCGGTTCTCACAGGAGGAGGGTGTCTACCGTACCAATTTCGATGAGAGCTACTACCTGGATACCCTGGAGATGAGCAAGAGACTACCGGAGAATAGCCTGGTGGGCGCCCTCGACTTCACCGGCCCGTTGAGATTGTACGGTGGTATCGAGTCCTTTTCGTGGCGTCATCCAGGTGCGGCGGAGCTGATCAACCACGGGATCTGGAATGAGAGACAGGTGTTCATGATAGTCAACCCCCGGGATCTCGAAGGGGACGCCGCCATGCGCCTGATCATGTCGAACTACCACACCGAGGAAGTTGCCCGACTATCGAGGTATCCCCTGAGCCTCTACCGGATTGGCCCGCGATATCGGGGCATCGATCTTTCCAGGTACCGCCGGAAGATGGCGACGATGGATTTCGGATCGCCGCTCGTGCGAGAGCATCTTATTTCGGGGTGGGGCGATAACGAGGGGGAGGGTGATTCAACCTGGGTCTGGGCAATCGGAATACGCTCGGAAATCTCGCTCGTTCTCAAGCCCGGACGCGATAACCTGGTGAGGTTCAGGGCTCGTCCGATGAACATCCCCGGAAACGCGCAGCCGCAGACCATTACTGTCCGGGTCAACGGTGTCCGGCTGGATCGATTCGAGTTGGATCCCGAACCCCGCATTTACATGTTTGAAGTACCTGCGGTGGCGGCACGAGAGAAGAGTGTTCTGAGCCTGGAGTTTGCCTATGCGGTTTCGCCCAGGGATCTGGGTATCTCCAATGATGCCCGCAAGCTCGCGGTTTTGTTTCACTGGCTGGAGGCGCGCTAAATGATCGAGATTCCACGAACCGAGTTTGTGACAAGGCAGAAGCGTTGCGTAGAGGCGATGAACTCGACGGGCGTTGATTGCCTGCTCATGTTGCCGGGGAGCAACTTTCAGTACTTCACCGGCCTCAAGTTCGTGCGGGAGCGGTACAGATTGCTCGTGGCCCTGCTCACCGCGAAGGGCAAGTTGGTCATCATGGGAACGGTGTTCGAGGAAGCGAAGATGCGCTCGGGCCCCGGCGAGGCCGACGTGTATACCTGGACCGACGAGGAGAACCAGTATTCCCGCCTGGCAGACTGGATCGACGGCGCGTGCGGATCCTCGCCGAAGATGGCGGTCGAGTTGACCACCAATTACTATCACTACAGGGGTCTTCGAGAAGCCATGCCCGGGGCACGGTTCGTGGATCCTGTTCCCTGCACGGATCGCCTGCGGGCTATCAAGAGCGAGGCCGAGATCGCCTGCCTATCGGAGGCGTGCGCCAGAACCCTTTCGCGCATGGAGAAGGTGCCCAACCAACTCGAAGAGGGAATGACCGAGCGTGATCTCGCGAGGCTCTACGGGCCGAGCGCCATGATCCAGTTTGGCCTCTCTACATCAATGCCCAACGAGACGGCGGGTTTGCGGCGGCTCGCGCAAGGAGATTGTATTGTCATCGATGCGGGGGACCGCGTGGATGGATATCGCTCCGATCTCACCCGTACGTTCTTCTTCGGAGAGCCCTGCGACAGGATGCGGGAGGTTTACCGGGTGGTCGAGGAGGCGGAACAGGCCGCCATCGACGCCGCCGAGCCCGGAGCCCCGGCCGAGGTGATCGATCTGGCCGCCCGTCGGGTTATCGATAAGGCCGGTTATGGAGAGTTCTTTACCCACAGAGGCGGACACGGACTGGGCCTCGATTTTCACGAGTTTCCGATCTGTGTAGCGGGCAACACCGAGCCGCTGGAGCCGGGCATGATCCTCACCGCGGAGCCGGGGATCTATCTGCCCGGAGAATTCGGAATCCGCCTGGAGGACGATATCCTCATCACCCACGACGGTTGTAGGATGTTGTCCAAAAGAGGGCCTCTGTAGCTGGATTCGAGGTCGGTTCGGCAATACGATGGCGCTCATGAACAAGCAGGAACATTTTTTGACCCTCCCCGTTGTGGGGGGGATGGCGGCCGGTTTCATCTCGGTTGCTGATGGGATCGCATGCGGGTGCGGGCCCGTGGGATGTGTTCTGCTCGCAGGACGCGGCGTGGGCCTGGGAGTTCTGCTCGGCGTCATCCTGTGGGCCTGGGAACGCCTGTTTCTGCGAAGCCGTTTATTCAGCCTGTTGCTGTCCATCGTTCTCGCGCTCCCCGGGGCCGTCTGGGCCGGACTCCACCTCTCGGGCACGGCGACTCTGAGGGGCCGACTTCCCGTGCCTCTGATCGTCGGTATCGGTGCAGTGATATTGGTTGCGGTGTTCTTTGCAGCAATGTTTCTGAGATTTCGGCTGGTGAGATCGCGATACACCTGGATTGTGCCGATCGCAGCGATCCCCGTGACCGGACTTCTGTTCTACCTCGGCCGCGCTCTTTGCGATCTTCATATGCCCCTGGCCCTGTGGGTCTCCTTCTTTTCATGGATGGTGCTCACGCTGATCTTCTTGCCTGTCGCAGGCCGTATTCGGCCGGGACTTTTCAAGCCGATCGTGGCGGCGGCTATTTGCTGTTCCATCGCCGCTTTCATTGTTCCTGTCGGCATCGAGGATTCATTCGATACGGCGGATCGTGGCCTGATCGCGTCATACCTGTCACGCGCGGGTCGCGTGGAGACAGTTCCCTGGTTGTCCGTGGAGTCTTTCGATGCCGACGGCGATGCCGATGCTGGGGTCGACGCCGGTGTTGCCGATCTGGATCTTCCGGACGTCACCGGTCGCTCCGTTGTGCTGATCTCCATTGATGCGTTGCGGGCAGATCGCCTGGGTTTTGCCGGATACAAGAGGGTGGTTTCACCCAATATTGACGCTCTCGCGGCCGGGGCGATCGTGTTCGAGCGGGCGTACTCGTCTTCCCCGACAAGTTCGTTTTCGATCCCGGCCATTCTGGCTGGGGAGCCCATGGAGGCAATTCTGCGCACGGGAGCGCATTTGCCATCGACGATGGCAGACAGGCTGGGCGCGGCCGGGTACAGAACCATCGGGCTGTACCCTCCAAAGGTCTTCTCGGCCGGGCCCGACCTGATGGGACGGGTGGAGGAAAGCAGGTTCGGTTTCCAGGAGGTGGAGATCCTGACGATGGAGGCGCGCGCCGACTCAGGCATGGTGCGCAGATCTCTGAAGGAACGCGACGGAAGGCCGGTCTTTCTCTGGGTTCATTTCTACGATCCTCATCTGCCGTACGATTGTCATGACGAGCCGTTCGGGAACGATCCGGTGGATTGCTACGACGCGGAGATCGCCCACGTCGACAAAGTTCTGGGAGAGCTGCTTCCTTTCTTGAAGGAGCGCCTCGACGATCCGGTGATCGCGTTGACAGCCGATCACGGAGAGGCGTTTGGGGAGCACGGGCGATTGTACCACTCGACGGATCTCTTCGAGGAGCAGACCAGGGTCCCCATGATCATCAAGGTTCCGGGAGGTGAGTCGAAGCGAATCACGGCGCCGGTCTCCAACGTGGATCTTGGTGAGATCCTCGAGGATCTGGTGCTCGGGCGGGCAAGCGCCGGGAGGGGCGGCCTCGAGTTCGGCAGGTTTGCAGGAGGACCCGTGTTTACATCGATTCGCGACAAGCGGGCGATCATCGTGAGGCAGCAAAAACTCATCTGTAACGGCTGGCCGAAGGGCCCGTGCGCGCTCTACGATCTGGAGCGCGATCCTGCGGAGACCCGAAACCTCGCGGGCAGGAAGCCCATGGAGGCGGCGAAGTTGTACGCCGCGCTGGAACGCTGGGACTCGGAGGTGATGAATCGGGTGTCTTCGACGGTACCGAGGGCCATTGCTCTGGGAAGGCTCGGGAGACAGGACGCGGCGGACGATCTGTTGAAAACGGCGCGTTCAAACACCTCGAATAGAGCGCCGGAGGCCGCCCGTCTCCTGGCGATGCTCCGAGATGGGGATCTGGAAAGCGACCTCGAGGATCTGCACGGCTCTTTGATTCCGGAGGTCGCGGCCTGGGCCTGTGTCGGTTCGACCCTGCTGGAAGAGACGTGTCCCGTCGGGCTTGTGGACGCTTTTTCGAAAAAGAGAGACGACCTCGGCCGCTGGAGCGCAATCGCGCTTGGAAGATTGAAGGATTCCAGGGCCCTGAGGCCACTCCTCGCCGGCCTGAAGTCGGACGATCCGGCGATCAGAACGGAATCGGCGCTATCGCTGGGTGTGCTGGGAAGTTCGAGGGCGGTGCCCGGCCTGATAGCGCTCCTGGACGTCAAGCAGTCACGCTGGGCGGCCATCGAGGCCCTTGGACAGATCGGCGACAGACGTGCCGTAGAGCCACTGTCAAGGCTGCGTCCGGACGATCCTGACGAGAGCAACGCCCCTCGATACGAGCGCGCATTATCCAGGATAACCGGAATCCCTTGAACCCATTTGTGACCGTGATATAGCTGGCGGCAGACAGTTTGTACGAGAGTTCAAAAACGGAGGCCCACCCATGAGACAGTATTTCGAGAAGATGGAGGATATCGGCAAGGAGCTCAAGCCCAAGGCTCTCGAGCGCACGGCGGCGAGCGCGAAGAGCATCCGCGAGGTGGAGGCGATCTTCGATGCGGAAGTAGATCGCGTGAAGGCTGCGGGTATTCCGGCGGAGAAGCTCAAGAAGCGAGGACAGATGAGCGGGTGGGAGCGGCTCGAGTATCTGGTGGACGAGGGAACCTGGTGCCCCCTGCACACCATCTACGATCCCAAGGCCAATGAAGAAGGCACGACCGGTGTTATCGACGGCCTCGGCAAGATCGCGGGCAAGTGGGCTGTCATAATCGCGTCCAACAATAAGGTGATGGCCGGTGCGTGGATCCCGGGACAGTCCGAGAATATCCTGCGCGTGACCGACCTGGCCAAGCGCATGCACCTTCCCCTGGTGTGGGTGCTCAACTGCTCCGGCGTCAAGCTTCCTCAGCAGGAGGAGGTCTATCCGGATCGGCGCGGCAACGGCACGCCATTTTACCGTCACACGGAATTGGAGCAGATGGGTCTCCCGGTGCTCGTGGCCATCTTCGGCACCAACCCGGCGGGTGGCGGCTACCACGGAATATCTCCGACTGTCCTTTTTGCGCACAAGGATTGCAACATCGCGGTCGGCGGCTCGGGTATTGTGGGCGGCATGGCTCCCAAGGGAGGCTTCGACCTGGACGGAGCCCGGCAGATCATCGACGCGCAGAAGGCTCTCAAGGGCAAGCCTCCGGGGCGCTGCGAGATCCATCACGACGAGACGGGGTTCTTCCGACATGTATACGAAACCGAAGAGGCGACCCTGGACGGCATCAAGGAGTACATGGCGCGGATGCCCGACTACCATCCTGGATTCTTCCGTGTTGCCGAGCCCAAAGAGCCCAAGTGGGCGTCTTCGGAGATCGCCAACATCATCCCGTTTGATCAAAAGCAGACCTACAAGGTCGAGCAGGTCATCGCCCGTCTGGTGGACAACTCGGAGCATATGGAGTTCAGGCCGGACTACGGCCCGGAGATGTACACCGGTCTCGTCAAGATCGATGGATTCCTCATGGGCATCGTCGCCAACCGCCAGGGGTTTTTGGGGGCGGGCTATCCCGAGTATGCGGACTATCCCGGCATCGGGGGCAAGCTATATCGCCAGGGTCTGGCCAAGATGAACGAGTTTGTGACTTTGTGCGGGCGTGATCGGGTGCCGATCATCTGGTTGCAAGACACCTCGGGAATCGATGTCGGAGACGTCGCGGAAAAGGCGGAGTTGCTCGGTCTGGGTCAATCCCTGATCTACTCCATCCAGAACACGGACAACCCGATGATGGCCATCGTGCTGCGCAAGGGAACCGCTGCGGCGCACTACGTTCTGGGCGGACCGCAGGCCAACGACAACAACGCGTTCACTCTGGGCACGCCCACCACGGAGATATACGTCATGCACGGTGAGACCGCTGCGGTGGCGTCCTACGCCCGCCGACTGGTCAAGGAGGACGCCGCGGGCAACGATCTGCAGCCGGTCATAGACAATATGAACGCGCTCGCCGCGAACTACCACGACAAGTCCCGTCCGGAGTATTGCGCAAAGCGAGGATTCGTGGACGAGGTCATCAAGTTCGAGGACATGAGAAAGTATGTTGTTGCCTTCGCCGCGGGTTGCCACTCCAACCCCAAGTCCATCTGCCCTCATCACCAGATGATCTTGCCGCGTCTCATCAAAGGATAGGTTAGCCGCGCTTCAGATCGCCGTGTTTCTGGTCCATCTCGGCGTCTTCCTCGTGGAGATATTTCTCGTGCAGGCCGCCGGTGTGCTGTACGAAGTGCCGTCCGGGGAGGTCGGCGCGAGTCCTGCGTGACACGGTGGCGCACTTGACGCAGGTCGTAGTGCCGGGAACCGCCTCCAGACGCTTTGCCGGGATCGGCTCACCGCATTGCACGCAGAGCTTGTCTTTCAAGTCATCGGTCATCTTCGGCCTCCACCATCAGTTTAACATGAACAGGTTTTGAGGTCCCAAGGTTGTTGACGAGCAATTGCCCCAGGAATGCCTCGGGATCCAACTCGTAAAACAACTCGTAAGATCCTGCGTAGGGCCGCCGGAGCAGGACAAACAAGTCGTCAAATAATTCGTCAAACAAAATTATTAACGGTCCTGCTTCGCAAGGCCTACGCAGGATCTTTGGAGTTAGAACCACAATTCGACAACAAAATTATTAACGGTCCTGCTTCGCAAGGCATGAGCGGATCAAGCAATTCCGTGCTATCAAAATGAGACCATGACGAACCTGGAAGACAAGACCCAAAAACTCGCGGATGCCCTCTCGAAGATGAGTTCCGCGCTTGTGGCGTTTTCGGGCGGTACGGATTCGACGCTGTTGTTGAAGATGTGCGTGGAAAACGTTCAGGGAAGGGTTGTCGCCGCCACCGCAATCTCACCTCTTCACAAGGAAGCCGGACATGCGATCGGCATTGCGCAACAGATGGGCGCGGAGTTGGTGCGCCTCGACGTTCCCGTCATGGAGAACCCCGCGTTCAGGATGAACCCGCCGAATCGTTGCTATATATGCAAGCACTCCATCTTCCAGGGAATGCTCGATCTTGCGAAGAGAGAGGGCCTGCGGACCGTGATGGAAGGCAGCATTGTGGACGATCTCAACGAGTTCAGACCGGGGCGTCGCGCGCTTGCGGATCTGGAGATCTCGAGTCCGTTGATCGAGGCGGGGTTCACCAAGTCGGACGTCAGGGAGCTATCGTCCATAATGGGATTGGTCACCGCCAATCGTCCCTCGGGAACTTGCCTGGCCACGCGTTTCCCCTACGGTGTGGAGCTCACAGAGGAATGGCTGACCAGGGTGGGAGACGCGGAGGAGGTGATCCGCGGATTCGTCGACGGACAGATTCGTGTTCGCGCAAGAGGTTACGATGCGAGCATCGAGGTTGGACTATCGCAGGTGGCCACCCTGATGGAGGCGGAGACCATGCGCAAGATCCGAGATAGCCTCATCAGGATGGGCTTCACGAATGTGGTAGTGGATCCGAAAGGCTACCGGAGCGGATCAATGGACGAAGATCTCTCCAACGAGGATCGAAACGCGGCGCTGCGCGACGGGAAGAATTCGTAGCGCGTAATGCCGCGCCCTGAATAGGGCGCGGTCAGGATGAAGACTCTCTTGAAGCCCGGAGGGCTTGTGCGCGAAGCGCGCATCGTGGCCGCGGGTTTTACACCCGCGGGAGAAGGGAGCAGTGAACAGGTCTGCCAGCACGGCTGGATCCGGATGAACCACTTTTTCAATCTTTCTTTACTTTTTTCGCAACTTCTCACCAGAACGTCCGATGTAGGAGGTATGAAATGCAAGAACCTCCTCGGAATATTGGCGATGGTCGCCGCGAGCGGCTGCATGAACCTGCAACTCTTGAGCGAGATGGACCTGTTCGACGCTGGTGAAGAGGAAGGAGTCTCAGGATCCGGTGACTCCGACGGTGACTCCGACGGTGATGCGGATGGGGACACGGACGGTCCTCCTGCCACCGATGCCGACGATTCGATTCCACCCATGTTGATCACCGGAGCGTGCGGAGCCTTCGAGTCCATGTCGGAGGGAGTCTGCATTGCCGCCGGAGCGGTATCGGCTTCGTTTCGGTTCGAGACTCACGAGCCGGCGGTCATCACCGTTTCCAGTTCCTCGAGCGGCTCCGCGAGTGTACTCACGCCGCAGTGGGCGGCCGAACATCACGCCGCAGTAGTTCTTCTGGATGAGGGTGTTGCGAGTTCGGTCACCCTCTCGTTCGAGGACGTCAACGGAAACGCGGATCAGGTGGTCCTCGAGGTGACGGCTACGGGTGGGTATCCGGTGGCGGTCACGGAGATCCTGGCCGATCCCAACGGGCCGGAGCCCGATCAGGAGTTCGTCGAGGTTCACAACTTCGGCGCAGTGGCCGTGGATCTCTCCGGATGGATGATAGACGACAACGGGGATCACGACGGGGATCTACTCCCGGTCGGGACCACCCTGGGCGCCGGATCGACGGGGATCATCGTCTCCCCGGATTTCGATCCGTCGGCGGGGGATGACCCGGCGCCCGCGTCGTCGGCAACGATCATCTACCTGGATTCATCTATCGGCACCAGCGGCTTGAAGAACAGCTCCGCAGAGACTGTTCAGTTATGGAATGCCGCCGGTGTGCTGGTGAGCGAGTATCTCGGTGAAGTGGGAAACCCCAAGGAGGGCAAGTCGGCTGCCAGGTTGTCCGCCGAGCTACCCGATGCGGACGAATGGGCATGGATGCTGGATCCCCTCGATCCGCCGACGCCGGGCGTGGCGCCGACACTGTGAAAAGAAGCGAAAAAATTCGATTCGTCGTTACATCGAAATGCTATCGATCGAGACACCGTTGAAGGCGCGGATGGCTATTCCGCCCGGGCTGGCCGTCCCGAAGTTGTGGGTCACTGTATTGAGGAGGGTCATTGTGGAACTGTAGAGCCTGCCCTGGTATTGACCGCCGCCCATGTATTCAAGTTCGATGTAGTACCAGGTTGCGGCGGTGTAGCTCTGTGACACACTTGTCTGAGCCGAGTAACCATAGCTCGTGTTGGTCTGGAAGAAGAATTCCGTCGTGTTGGGCGCCAGTATTATCGATCGGCAGCCGGAACTGCTCGCGTTGAAGCCGAAGTAGAACCGACCGTCGGTGCTACTGTCCGGTCTTGCCCACACAGATAACGTCTGCCCGGTTGTCGTTCCAAAGGTGACATCGGTCCGGTAGTGCCAGCCCGGGTCCATGATGCCCCTCGATCCGTCGTGAGCGTATGTTGAACTGACCGTGCCGCCGCTGGCTACCGAGACCCACGGCGACCAGGGCCATGTCCCGGTCTCGAAATCCTCCAGCAAGGACGACACAACGCAGGTGAAGCCGTCTCCCGCATAGCCCGAGTTGCACGCGCAAGTGTAGTCGCCGTCTGTGTTGGTGCAAGTGGCGTTGACGTCGCACAGATCGATTCCAAGGAAGCACTCGTCGATGTCATCGCAGATGGTGCTGTAAGGATCACCGTCGTAGCCGGTCAGGCAAGCACAAGTGTAGTCGCCGTCGGTGTTGGTGCACTCGGCGTTGGTGGCGCACGGAGTGGTGAGGCATTCGTCGATGTCGTCACAGACCTGTCCGTCTCCGTCGTATCCGCTGTTGCATTCGCACTCGAAGCCGTCGGGCAGGTCGGTGCAGGTGGCGTTATCGTCGCAATCATCGAGATCTTCTTCGCATTCGTTCACGCTGGTGTCGGAATCCGTGTCGGAGTCCGAGTCGGTGTCTGAATCCGTGTCGCTGTCCGAATCCGTATCCCCGTCCGAATCCGAATCTCCATCGGAATCGGCATCGGACTCGGGAAGGGCCGGTTCGAAGACGGTGTTTGCGCATCCGCCCAGATGTGCGAGCCAGATCAGGAGTAGCGAGATTGCAGGTAGCCAGAAAGTGTTTTTAGTTTTCATTATTCAATTATACGGGCTTGCGAAGGTTTGGTGAATCATTGATTGGATTGGAAACCAAACGCCGGGGTGTTTTTGGTCAGCAGCCGATGTAGCGGGAGATTACCATGCGCTGAATTTCGGAGGTGCCCTCGCCGATCTCGAGCAGCTTCTGATCGCGGAAGAAGCGCTCCACGTCGTACTCCTTCATGAGACCGTAGCCGCCGTGGATCTGAACCGCCTCGGTGGCGACGTACCTGAAGATCTCCGAACAGAACAGCTTGGACATCGCCGCCAGTTTCTGGAACGGCTGTTTCTGCTCGCGCTGCCAGCAGGCCTTGTAGAGCATATTGCGCGCCGCCTCGATCTGCGTGGCCATGTTGGCCAGCTTGAACGCGATCGCCTGGTTCTTGCAGATGGGCTTGCCGAATTGCTTGCGCTCCTGGGAGTAAGCCAGGGCTTTCTCGTAGGCTCCCTGCGCTCCTCCGAGACCCATCGCGGCGATGGAGAGTCTTCCGCCGTCGAGGGTCTCGAGCATCTGGTGGAAGCCCTCCCCCTGTTTGCCCAGCAGGGCGTTGCCCGGAACCCTCATGTCGTCGAAGAACAGCTCGGCGGTGTTTGAGGAGCGCCACATCAGCTTGCCGTGCATCTCGTTGGCGGTAAGGCCGGGAGTCTTGGCG